>JAITXH010000027.1 GCA_031284845.1 Puniceicoccales bacterium
GGCGGTGTTGTCGAAGGTCACCTTGTCCAAATTGTAAAATTGATCCGATGCGCCCGTGTTCCGCCAGTTCGAGGTGGTTTTCAAATCCCACAACCCGTCTCCACTAGCACCTGTCCAGAACAGATCGGCAATGGCGGACGTGAACGAAATCGTGCCACTGTTATCTGTAAATGTGCCAGTGCGAGTGTCTTCAGGGATGCCGATGAGAGTAAAGTTAGTGCCCGCTGTACCACTAGTATAGGTGATGAGTGAAACGGGATCCCCGCTATCCAGTTTCGCCAAAAGCGCTTCCGTAAGCTCAATCTTCACGCCTGTGGCAGTGAGGTCACCAACGATAGCAAGCGTTTCAGCGCCAAGCTTTACAGTCACGTCATCAAGGATTACGTCGCCCGTGATAGTGAGTGCAGTCGCTGCCTCCGATACATCCAGCGTGATTCCATAGAGGTCGAACTGACTCTGGACATTGCTGAGGAGTTTGAGCGTGCCTGCGTTGATCTTTGTAAAGGGCACGGAATATTCAGCGTCCTTGCCGATGATCAAGGTGCTATCGGTAATTTTACTCAAGGTGCCGGTGAGGCTACCGGTGACGAGTCCGTTGATGGTGTAGTCACTATCGTTTTGGATCTTCCATTCGCCTTCAATGAAAACGCTGCCGCCTGCGGGACCGGCAGTGCCTGCGTATTGGGTGATCAGCACTGCATCCGCCCCAATCTTGGTTCCACCGGTGTGGGTGTTGGGTGCACCGAAAATCGTAGTTCCGTTTTCAAGCACAACAGCGATTTTTCCGCTTATGGCTACGCTGCCGGAGCCGGAGCCGGAAAAAGAATAAGGCGAAGAGTCGAGGGCATTATGTGAAAATACCAAATACCCGTTGCCTGTTACTTCTTTCGTATCCACTCTGCCAGCGTCCGAACCATTGCCGATGGACAAAGTGCCGATAGACAAAATCTCATCAGTCACAGGATCAGTAGCGCCAAGTTCCAGTGTTTTTGAAGTTATCGTGCTGTCCACCACGGTAACGTTGCCGCTTTTAATCGTCAGGGAGCCTGTGGTCGTTATTGATTCCACCACGGTAACGTTGCCGTCCTCAATCGTCAGAGAGCCTGTGGTCGTTATTGATTTGTCCACCAGTGTGTTTCCCGCGATGAACACAACATTGTTGCTCCCCAGATCGCCAGTGCCGGGGAATACACTACTGATTTGGGTCGAGACATCTTCTCGTGTGTCGAAGTTGATGGTTCCCTCGCCTGAGATTGCCCCGTCAACGTTCAGTATGCCAGCTTGTGTGCCCGAGCCTTCGCCGATTTTCACGATACCATTGGTTCCGAGATCGAGAGACGTTGCGCTTATTTTGCCGCCGTTTGAGACGGTGATTGTGCTCGGGAAGCTGTCTTCCAGTTTTATTGTGTTGGCGGAAAATCCGGCATTTTCGACGACACGAAGCTCAGTATCCCCGGCAATGCCTAGGCTGACGTTGTTAGCGACTTCGAGATTGGTCGCTCCGACCACTTCCACCCTGCCGCGCAGCAAGTCAATACCCTCAAGCGACACATTCCCTATCTCGAATTTCAACACTCCCGAGCCTTCCTTGATGAGGAGAGCGTGAATATTAGCAGGGCTAGCTGCGACGAAGATATAGTCTTGCGAAGCATTGTTCACCACAATGGATTCCGGAGCATAGTCACCCGAAAGCAAGACTGTCTTGCTCGCGGCGCTGTCATCGAAAAGGACAACATGACCATCCGTGTATGTTACGAAGCTCTCGGTCTCGACGTTTTTCCAGAATGTGCTCGCGTTATCCCACGGCTCGGGATTGTTGGAGACTGGGCTCCAAACCAAAATATCCGCATTTGCCTCAGGAGAGCCTTGCAGGAAGAGCGCGGTTCCCCCTGTGACTGCGGCAGCAGCGAGGAGGAAAGATTTAAAACTCCCAAAACGGGAACGGGTAAGACGACGGCCTATCTTGGCTGCCGCGGCGGCGGATTGGCTGGCGGTTGCAGACTGTGCAACCACGGAATTTGCGGGTTTTTGAATAGCTTTCATGTGCTTAGTGGATTTGAAAGATGAGAGATTGTGAGGCTGTTTCTCTAACGAGGCCGCGAACTGTGGATTCCCATGCCTGAAACACAATTAAAAAAGCACATCACTGACAGGAAATTACACGGCATCTGCTGAGGCAGAATTTGGCAGTCTGTTTTGTGAAAATGCAACGAAACCAATCTAATCTTTTGGTTTGCTGCCGCTTGCAGAATCTAAGGGCGCTATCTTCAGAGCAGACGGGGCAGGATGCGCAACAAGGCGCGGCGCGGAGACGTAAAAAACACGCCACCGGAGTCTCCTCGGGTGGCGTTGCTTGCAGCGCGGCGGGGCCGTCTCAGCACCGATGCGCAGCTTGGAAAAATCAACCCTTGATTTCCTTATGCAGGGTGCGGCGCTTCAAGCTCGGATTGTATTTCAATTTCTCGACCTTGTCCTGCATGGTCTTTTTGTTGCGCGTAGTCATGTAACGTGACGGACGCTTGCCCTCTTTGCGGGCTTCTGAACATTCAATTATAACGGTTTCTCTCGACATTGTTTTTGAGGATTAAAAGTTTTGAGGGCAGGGCAGGTAGCGTTCCCGCCGGACAACGCAATGCAAAAAAACTATAGTCGAAAAAAAAGATGCTCCGGCAGCGACCTGCAGCGCACCTCAGGAACCCTTTCGTCAAGCCTGCGAGAGTGGTTTTTCTTTGCACTCCGGCGTAAATCCCTGCTCACTGCGCAAGCAAAAGAATGAACCAAGAAACAAGCATCGTCGGGGCGCTGGAAAGCAAACAACCGACCATTTCCATCGAATTTTTTCCGCCGAAGACCGAGGAAGGAGCGCGGCAGATTTTGAAGACAGCGGGAGCGCTTCAGCCTTACGGCATTTCGTTTGCCTCCGTCACCTACGGCGCCGGAGGTTCGACCCGCGAGCGCACTGTCGAATACGGCAAGTTGCTTCAGCAGCTCTTCCACTATCGCGTCGTGCCGCACCTCACCTGCGTCGGGCATTCACGCACGGAAATGGCGGCTACTGTGGACGGGCTTGTCGCGGCAGGTTTCTCCGGCGTGATGGCCTTGCGAGGTGATCCGCCCCACGGTGATACGGTGTTCCGGCCCGCCGAGGACGGGCTTGCGCACGCTTCGGAATTGGTGGCACTGATACGTGAACGCCATGGACGCAAGCTCGCTATAGGCGTGGCGGGCTATCCCTGCAAACATCCCGAAGCGCCGGATGCCGACACGGATTTGCGCTGGCTCGCGCACAAGGTGAATCAAGGAGCCGATTTCATCACCACTCAGCTTTTTTTCGATAATACGGTCTATTTTTCCTTCGTCGCCCGGTGCCGGGCAGTGGGTATTACGGTGCCGATACTTCCCGGGATTTTGCCGCTGTTGTCCCTGGAACAGGCGAGGAAGTTTACCGGCACGACTGGTGCAGGTGCATTGCCCCCGGCGCTGGAAGCCAAGCTAGGGGCTTGCGGCGATGATGCGCTCGCGGCACGGGAGGCGGGCGTCGAATGGGCTTTTGACCAAGTGCGCGAACTGCTGGAAGGCGGTGCGCCGGGTTTTCATCTCTATATTCTGAATCGCGCCAAATCCGCGCTGGCCTTGTTTACGAAGCTGCGCGAGGCGGGCTTAACTGAAAATAAGGCACCTGTCTAAAAATGAGGCTATGCCCGGAGGATGGCAGATAATGCCGCGTGGTCTAATTTACCTTTTTCATTAAACGGCAAGTGGGGCACTGCGACCCAGCGCTTTGGGACACAGTGTCTGGCCAGCGCAGTGCGCGTAAGCTCTGCCAGTGCGGCGGACCAGTTTTGGGGTGCACCATCCGCCAATTCTACCAGCGCCACGACGCGCCCGCCCCATTCTTCATCCGGTTCGCCGACAACCAGAGCCGCGCACACCCAGGGCGCAGCCAGCAATGCTGCTTCGACGCGGCGTGGATCCACTTTTTCTCCTCCGGTAAGGATAAAACGATCCAGTCGCCCCAAGATGCTCAAGTGCCCGGCGGCATCCAGCACGCCTTCGTCCTGTGTGAGCAGACAAGGCATCCCGTGGGCGAGTGACGTAGCGCAGATGGATACGCGCCCGGCGGTGTCAGTGGCCTGCAGATTTCCGTTTGCATCCAAAATACGGATGCGTGTATGGGGGAGTATTTTTCCGGAAACAGGACGGGCGACAAGGAAGTCTTCAGGGGTGTGAAGCGCGACGAAAGCGGCAGTTTCTGTCATCCCGTAGCCGATGCCGATGCGCAACTTTGCCCGGCGTGCCCGTTCGAGCAGCGCCGGTGCTGCCGGTGCGCCACCCAGCAGCACGCAATGGAATTGGCGCAGCCATGCCGCGCCGTCTTCGCCGTGCCGGTCGAGCAGGCGTTGTAATTGAGTAGGGACGAGGGACACATACCACGCATTTCCCGGTGGTGTCGGCGGCAGGAGTGGCAGGGGCATTTCCGGGGCAAAGGCTCCGTCTGCCAATACGAGCCGTCCGCCGCTTGCGAGTGCGCGCACCGCAGGCATGAGTCCGCTGATGTGCCAAGGCGGCAAAGGAGAGACCGCATTGAGGCACAGGGTGCCGCCAAGGGCTTCTAGTTGGGCGTGCGCGGCGGCAAAAAGCGTCTCCGTAGTGTGTGTGACAAAACGAACGCGCCCGCCGGTGCCACCCGTGGGGATATGGATGTGCGGCTGCGGAGGCACGTCCGTCTTGCTCCCCTGTTCTCCGGGTGAAAAGAAGGTGGAACTTTGCGTGAATGGAAGCCCGGATTCGGCCCATTCCGTCGCGCCCCAATGAGGATTTGCACAATAGGCGGAGTATCCTGACGCCAGCGCACTGAGCAGAGCGCCGAGGTAGTCCGCCGGGTCTTTGTGGGCGACGACGACGGCAAGATCAATGGCGGGTGGATTTTTGTGAAAAACACTGCTTTGGCGGGCGCGGGCGGCGGCAGTGGACGGGAAAAGCTGTTCAGAGAAAAAACAGGATGTGGCAGGGAAGGGACGGGAAGGGGAGTGCTTGCCGTTGGTGCGTCTTGTTCCCTGGCGTGCACGGTCACACCACCAGGATTCCCATGTGGCGGGTAGCCAGTCGAGGGCGGCGGCCAAAGGGCCGGAGTCATGCGCGTTCCAGCCATCGTCATCAAAGAAGCCGGGAGTGTCTAGACCATGTGTGTAGCGCGT
>JAITXH010000058.1 GCA_031284845.1 Puniceicoccales bacterium
CCAAATGCGCATCACCACCCTCGACACCGACATCCTCCTCTCCGCCGCCAACGCCGACAAGGCTGCTATCGCATCTCCCCCCCCTATGCCAAGAACGAGTGGAGTAGCGCATGGGAGAACCAAAACAACACTCGAGCTACTTGATGACATTGTCACGAACTTGACTTACGCGTTTTTGATGCTGTTGGTGCTTGTTCCCGCTATTGGCCTTTTTGCTCTCTTGGTTCTTAGCCTGTTTTGAGTTAGTTTTCGCCTGCGCTGCCGATGACGGGCACGGGGTTAATGGCGCTTCATCAGAAATCCACAGGAAGTGGGACGCTTCCAGTTTTTACTTACCGCGAAGCGTCCGTTGGCTCTGTAGCGGTTCCGAGGTTTTTTAAATACTGCTGCACGGCTTCCGCATACTCGCGGGGCACTTTTGCGTTGGCGTTTTGCTCAATAGCTTCGCGATCTTTTGCAGCCAACTTGCCCATCACTTGTGCAGGACCTCCACCTCCGCCACTTGCCTCAAGAAGTTCGTGGGCCTGATCTTCGCCGGAGGGCTGCGATTTGTTGTCTTTGGATTTCGGCCCCTGGCTTTTTTGACGGCCTTTGTTCTTCTTTTCCTTTGAGGGCTTGGGCTTCATTTCCTGCGCAAGCTTTCCTTGCACTTCCTGTATCAATTTTTCCGCATTATCCAAAGATTCTTCTGCTTTCGCCGGATTCTCCTGTTGCAGATTTTCCTCTGCTTGGGTGAGGGCTTCCTGGGCTTTCTTCAGCGCCGCTTGTTCATCGGGCGTGAGGGCGTCTTGTTCCACTTGCGACAGTTCTTCCTGTGCTTCATGCACGCTCTCAATGGCGTCGGCAGGACTATTGTCTTCGAGCCGCTGCCCGGCTTGCTTGGCTGCGTCCATGGCTTCGGAGAGCTTCTCCGAGGCTTCTTCTTTCTTTTGCATTTCCGCCGCTTCTTGTTCGGTCGCGGCTAGTTCACTCTGCAATTCACTTATCGCGCTTTCGAGCTTGTTGAGCGCTTGCGCCTGTTCTTCCGGGAGTATTTTCGCGGATGGGGCTTCCCGGCTGCGGGGAGGTTTCGGGGGGGGCTTCAATTGCTCGGCAGCTTCGTGGAGAGCATTGGCGGCGGGCGTGGAAAAGGGAAGCGCTCGCGGAGCAAGTTCCATGAGGCGGTCTCCCTGGCGGCGGCTTGGCTCTTCTTTGATTTGCTCGTGCAGTGCATTCAGCGTTCCCAGAAGGGCGGTCAATTCTTCGGCACGTTTCGCAGGAGGTTCGGCTTCGATTCTCTTCAATTCGGCGATTTGTTTGAGTAGGGCCTGACTGGCGTTTTTCAATTCAGCCAAGGCACTGTTGAGGACGTTTTGGGCCTCGCGGGTAAGTTTGGGGTCGTCTTCCGTGGCACGGTTGGAGCGCCGCAGGATGCTTTCGCCGCGCACCATGGTGCGGCAGGCCGCAGCGAGAGCGGCGGAGGCACGCGGACTTGGCACGCTGCTCAGGGATTCGGCGAGCCGGACTTGATCTTCGAGACGTGCTTCCTGTGCGGCCATGCTGTGCCAGTCGGGTTGGAACTGGGCTGTCATGGAGGCGAGCGCCTGCTGGTCGGCGGTTAATTGTTCCACTTGGCGCAAAAGCTCTTCAAGAGTGGTCAACGCTTCCTGTTCGGCGAGGATGGCGCGCATGGGGGTCAACATGGCGTTATAGACAGCGTGCTGCTTTCCCGTGGATTCGTCGTATCTGGAAAGTTCAATAAGCTCGCGTGCACTTTCTGAATCAGCGCGGGCGGCTCCTGCGGCCAAGGTTGCGAGAGCGGCTTGCGAGGGAGTGCGCGGGGTATCGGGGGGGAGGCTTTTCAGGGCACTTTGGATGTTCTGCGAAAAGATGGTCAACTCGGCGGTAAGCATGTTCTGCTCGGTGCTGGCGAGTGTGCTTGAGATGGAAGTGCCGTGTCCCCGGGGGGTGGTTTGGCGGATATTGGCGAGTTGCCGCAACATGAGGTTTTGGAGACGCAGTTGGACGGTGCCGAGGATTTGCTGGGTGGTGAATTCGCTGGCGAGGCTTCGGAGTTTGAAGGCGATTTCCTTTTGCCCCTGAAAGGCGGTGAGGAGGTTTTTCTGCTGCGTGGTCAGCTCGCGGGTCGCTCCGGCGGTTTGCAGGGCGGCGATTACTTTGCGGATATCTTCTTCGCTGAGCTGCGAGAGCTTGTTTGCCGTGCGCGCAAGGACTTCAAGTTCCGAGGTGTCGAAGCCGTTTTGTTTCATCTCGACGATGATGCGTTCCAGATTCTGCTGAATGGTATCTACGTCTTTGCGGATGCCTTCCTGGGCTTCGCCGCCGCGGTAGGCAGCTTGGCGATAAGCGCCCGGCGTGTCCGGGGATGACTGGGCGTGTGCCGCCGGAGCGGAAAACGCACAGGCGGCAAGGAGCAAGAGCAACCCGACGGCTGAGAAGGCATGCTGACTAGCGGTCGCCGGTTTCATTGTTTTATCGTCTCACCGATTTCGGTGCTGACTTTTTGTTGTGTGCCGGAAAGGTTTTCCATGGCATCTGCGTTTTGTTTGATGCGTTCAAGTATCTCTGCCTGCTTTTCCGCTGGTGTCACAATACGCAATTGGCGCACCTTTGTTTTTGTCACGCCGGGGCCGGTCACATCGTTGTTGTCCTCTGCTTCAATCCAGTAGTTTACCGTCCACCCTGTCGCCAGCGCCGATTCAATCGAAGGCAGGTCGAGGATGTGCCGGTAAGCCGTGCCGGCACCGGGTGCGTTCACTTTGAGCGCGATGGTTTTTAAGTCCTTTGCGGAGGCGTCATCCGGGGCGGTGGTGGCTGTCGTCGTCTGCGCTGACAGCGCCGAGGGCAACATCTGGCAGACAATTTTCACTGCGGCCAATCCGAATTCATCCGTCGCGCTGAACGCTACTTCCACTTGTGCTTTCAGGGTTATCGTCTGCCGTTCGTCTTGCAGGCCGGTCTCGTGTATCTCAGGCGGATTGTCCGGGATGAGTGTCACGGGATACACGGTCTCGTTTGTGGAGGTCACGCCTTCGCGGTCAACAAGGTGCAGCGAGAGGCCGTTCAACTCTTTCGCCGGGATTGCAAATGTGCCCGAGGCGTTCGTGCCGTTGACCTTGAGCGGGAGCGGCTGTGCATCTGCGCCATGGGGGACGAGTGAGGCGGCGCGCAATGGCGTGCTCGATGTGAGCGTCACATTGAGCCGGCTGCCAGCGTGCAGCGAGAGATCCGAGGGTGTGTGTTGCTGCGGAGGGAGCTTTGTGTATTTGGGTGGAATTTGCTCCAGCACCAGCGCCGCCACTACTGGGGGGATGCGGATTTCCACGCGGTATTGCGCACTTTTGCCGTCGCCGAGGTGAAAAGTGTAGCGGAACCCTTTCTGGATGTTGGTCAACTTGTAGCTGAAGACATCGCCTTTGGGCGTGAGCGAGATCTCTTCGATCGGGGCTTTGTCGTATTGCAGGACGATGCGTCCGCGCGTGGTCGGTTCCCCGTGGGCACGGGCTATTAGCTCCAGATCCACACCGGCTGGCGTCAGGATGTCGCGTGTGATGGATTCGACGGTGGTGCGCGTGGGGAGCGGTTTATTGCTCAGAAAAATGCGTTGGACCAGTATGCCGCTCAAGGGCAGGGTGACCGCCGCGAGCGCACCGGCGAAGACAAAGGCGGCCAGCGCCAGTGCGGCGCGGCGCTTGAGCGTGAGCGACGGGGCGGCATCGTCGAAGTCAATGGAGTCTGCCCGAAAGCGGGCGTGTTGGAAAACCTGTTCGGCAAGTTCCGGTGAGCCGCAAGTCGTGTAGCCGTTCCCCTCGGCAAGCTCAACTGCCGTGATCAGGCATTGGTCCAATTCCGGCCAGCGCCGTTCGGCGAGCAGCGCCGTGTTAGCGAGATTGAGATTGCGCCAGAGGTGGGCACGGAGGACACGTCGGTAAAGGAAGGCGAGAAGAGCCGTATCGCCGATAAGGAAGATGAGGCGCACCCATCGCGGTATCTCGAAAAACCAATCGAGAAAAGCCTGCGCCACAAACAGCACGCACAGGGCAAGCAAAAGTGCTGCGACGCCTTCGCCAAGCGCTATAAGCTGATACCGACGGCGAAGGTGCAAGAGCGAATCCCGTAGAAACGTAGGCAACGGCAAGCGATCGTGTCCGATTGCCGGTGTCCCATCGCCGGGCGAGTCGCTAGATGCGGTGCTGGATTCAGTCATTGCGTGCGGATTTGCTTGCTGGGTCCACATACTCCGGAAAAAGCTGGTCAGAATTGTCTAACCCATTCCGTTCCTCATGAAATATGTGAACTCACTGAGAAAGTGAAACGAAGCAATAGTTCCCGCTTCTCTTTCTCGTGAGCGCGGTTTGACTGCTACGCGAAAGGGAGCAGGCATCAGGGAAGGGGATGAGAAAAAAGGAATTTATGATTAAAAATCAATATAACTACATAACCAATAAACGATAACAAGATAATCCATTCACAAGAAGCCTCTTGCTTTTATTTCAAAAAATATTGCAACAAAATTTTCTTTACTAAACGTCGCTATTTTGAATCGGAACTTCTTTCCTTCCAAGACGATATAAAAATGGAAAAAATGACAATGAACGTGAACATTCGCTTCGCCTGTAAACTTTTCAAACTGGTATCGCTCTTTCCCGCTTTATTCTTTTCGGTTATGTTGGCAAAGGCACAGGATATTCCATTTTCGCCGAAACTGCTGATTGCCATAAATGAAACAAATTTTCTTTTGCCAGAACTTGCAGAAGGTCGCAAATTTATTAGTGAAAAAATATGGGGATTTTTACCATAATATTTCTTACTCGAATATCAGTGAGAGGTATGTAAACAAGCGGAGAATTTTCCGGATAAACGAAATCAAGAAAGACGAGTTTATAGCTTTGGAATTGGTGTATCTTTTTATACTCTATGTGCCACTAGTTATTTACAAATAAGAAATGATAAGTCATCAAGAACCATTTAGAGATTCCAAGGAAGAAATCTGGTTGAGAAAATCTTTATTTGACCAAAAAACAATTGAAATATTTATAAAAAAGATGCGAAAATGGGGGCGATTAGTG
>JAITXH010000105.1 GCA_031284845.1 Puniceicoccales bacterium
AGAAAAACGGCACAGGCACATTGACCTTAGCCGGGAACACACCCAAAGCCATAGGCGGGACGCTGACCGTGAATGGCGGGACGCTGACCGTGAGAGACGGTTCTGGAGGCATTGGCCTCCAAAGCGGGAGCACGGTGGTGCAAACTGGCGGGCGCTTGAACATCGTCAGCAGCGTGACGAGTGGGGCCGTTACAGTGCAGAACAAAGGCACGGTGCGCTTGGACAACGCCGCCTCGAAGTTGACGGCTGCGGTTGTGCTTGTGAACGGCGGCGGCACATTGTCCGGCACCGGGTTGGTGCAGAGTACGGGCGCATTACATGTAGCGGCAGACGGCATTTTGGCACCTGAAGCCAAATTGACGGTGGCGGCACTTGGTGGCGTGACATTGGCGGATGGGGCGCAATTTGTGGTAACTCTATGGGGAGATGGCACGGGCGACATCGCTTTGAATAACAGCCTGCTCTATGTGCAGGACGGGGAGGTCCACATCGAACCAGATGCCATGTTGCGCGTGACGATATTGCACGGCTTTGAACCGTCTATTGCGGACATCTATACGATAATCAAATCGGAGCAGGAGATAACGGGGATGTTTCCCGACCAAGTGCTCTCAAATACGATGTATCGGTTTGATGTAGTGAAGACGGATATGCACACAATTGCGCTGATGAATGCGAAGGCTATTGTCCCCGAACCCGGCACCTATGCGCTTTGCCAGGCAGTTGGTGTATTGGCATTGGCCGTGCTTGCGAAGCGGCGGCGCTCTAAGTGCTCCGGACAGACTGAATCGAAAAAGAGCAGTTGAGTCAGAGCTGCTTTCGCCAGCCATTGGGCGTCCGCCTGTCATTCAATTCGCGCCAAGCACCTCAAGGTGCATGGCGGAATTGCGCTTTATTCGTAGATCGGACCGCGTGGACGCGAGCCGATGAAAGCATACCACGCGATGACGCAGTAGGAAATGATGGGGATGATGAGCGCCGGGGCCACCTCGCCGCGGTAGTTTCCGCCCATGCCAGCCAGATGCGTAAAGTCCAAGCCGCGAATCTGCCCCATTAACATCGAAAGCATCGCGCCGCCGATGAGGCTCATCACCAGAATTGAGGCACCAAGTTTGGCGTTCGGGCCGAGACCTTTCATGCCTGATGCAAAGTTGGTGGGATACATTAACGACATGAAAAGCGTGGTTAGCGAAAGCGCGAATATCCCGATGGGAATGGGCGTTCCGATGACGGTGTATGTTCCAAAAAACGGAAGTGCGAAATCAGACCCTGCGAAAGGAAGTGTGAAGGCGATGCTGTGCAAGCCGAGGCCCAGCTTTACCTCCGCCCACTTCGAGCCGAGAATGGCGATGGCGACGAGGGCCGTGTTAATAATGGCATAAGTGCCCATGAGCCTCCGCGCGTTGACGTATTTCATCAGCCATGTGGAGAAGAAGCGCCCGAACATGAAGATTATCATGTTTGCGACGAGAAATACGCCGGCTTGTTTTTCGCGGAGCGGACTGTTGTCCATGACGTAAAAAATCAAATAACTCCATGTCCCGAGTTGCGCTCCAAGATAAAAGAATTGCGAGATAATCGCGCCCCACCAGTGCGGGAATTTTAACAATTCGCGGATGTTGCCTTTTTTCGCTGTGCCAGCTTTTACGGGCGCGGCGACTTCGGGGAATTTCGTCCGCCAGATGATGAAGGCGATGAGCAAGACGAGGCCGGCGAGCGTGGCGTAAGTGGGGAAGACGCGCATGTTTTCCGACTTGAGAAAGGCATCGTATGCCTTCGTATTAGTGGACTTCCATTCGTCGAGTTGTTGGGGGCTGCGTTTTTCGGAAAAGAACTTCCATGCCTCCAGTTCCTCGCCGGAAAGAGGTGTTTTCAGGGCGGGTAGTTTCTTTGCGCGGGTCTTGTTGGCGTTGTCGAAAAAGTCGCTTGTGAAGAGTTTTGCACATGCCTCTTTTCCGCCGCTTTGGAAGGTCTCGTAGATTTCCACAGCGGGTTTGTCGCGCCAGAGTGCGACTGTGTGGTCTTTGGGTTCAATGCCGGAAAATATAAAGATGGTGCCGAGTGAAGCGGCGACGATGCCACCGATGGGGTTGAAGGATTGGGCAAAGTTGAGGCGGCGGGCGGAAGTGGATTCATCGCCGAGTGCGACGACAAAACTGTTGGCTCCGATTTCAAGGAATGCGCACCCGCCTGCCATGACGAATATACCGCCGAGGAAGACGAAGTATTCCCGCGAGAGAGCCGCCGGATAAAACAGGAGGCTGCCGAGCGCGAACAAGCCGAGTCCGAGCAGTATGCCCGTTTTGTAACCCCAGCGCTGCATGAAAAGCCCCGCCGGGATGGCGAGCAGGAAGTAGCCGGTTTTCAACGCAAAGGGCAAAAAGCTGGATTGCCCGCTCGACAATTCGAGGGATTTCTCGAATTGCTTCATCAGCACGTCATTCAGGATATTGGGAAACGCCCACAGAAAAAACAGGAGCGTCACCATCGCAAACGTGAGGATGTAGCCGGGGGAGATGAGGGGCGCCTTAGAGCGCGGCTGTTCGGGTATGCTTGGGGAAGATGTGTCGGACACGGGTCAGGCTTTGATTGTGTTGAGGATATTTTTGCAGGCTTCTGTATAGATGCCCACATCCACCGAGTAAGAGAGATATTGGATCCCGGCGGCGCGCCAACGGGCAGCGGCTTCGGGGGTGTCTGCGAAAACACCAGTGACGACGCCGGCTTTTTTGGCGCGTTTGGTGATGCCTTTGATGGCGTCAATGACAATGGGATTGGCGACATCGCCCGGCACGCCGAGCGATTGGGAAAGGTCGTATGGGCCGATGAAAAGGATATCGAGGCCTTCAACGGCCATGATGCCATCGAGCGCGTCCAGCCCTTTTTTCCCTTCCACTTGGAGAATGACGAGAGCTTCGTTGGCCTGTGCAAAATATTCGTTGCGCGGGGTGGAGGAATACTTGGCGGCCCGCACGAAACGGCAGACGCCACGCTCGCCTTTCGGGAAATATTTGGCGGCTCGCACGACGGCCCGCGCTTCTTCTGCGGATTGGATTTGGGGCACTTGCACACCCAGTGCACCGAGGTCGAGCGCCTTGCTGATGGCGACCTCCGAGGAGTCGAACGTGCGCACAATGGGCAGGAGTCCGGAGACGATGGCACCGCGGATAAGGTTTTGCATGTCGGCAAATCCCGCCGGGCCGTGTTCCATGTCGAGGATGGCAAAATCGAATCCTGCATAGCCCGTGCATTCCACAAAGGCGGCGTCGAGGGCCTTCATAAATGGGCCATAGACGGGAGTTCCTTTGGCCAGCTTCTCTTTGAAAGTGTTTAAGATACTCATAACGTTTTAGGGGAAGCAGCACTAAGCTCATCCTTGCTGAAAGCAAGCGCCGAGGGGCAGGGCGGCAATTGAGAATTAAAAATGTGCGGCGAGCAGTCTCGCACTTTCGGCGAGTCCGCCGCGCCGGGCACGCAGGAGCCACGCGGCCTCATAAACGCTGGTGGCACGCCGTGCCTCCACGGAGAATTCCTCCCGCGAAGCGCCATCGCGGACGAGCCGCGCACGAGCGATAGCAAGCCGGGACAAGGCAAGCGCAGCGCGGCACTCTTCGTCCGCAAGCGCAGCGGCGGCGTTGCCGGGCATTGGTTTGACGGCATCCGCCGCATCAAGCAGGTGCCCGGCGGCGGCGAGTTCGTGTTCCGTTACATGCGGAAGCAGGGCCGCCAACTTGTCTTCCGCGGCAAATAATAATTCCCACAGGAGGCTCTTGTTGCGGATTTGTTTTGTGAAGATGAGGTCCATGTGCCCGAGGTCGAGGAGGCGTTGCGCGGAGGGCGTGTCGCCATCGAGGAATATCGCACTGACGGCTTGCACGAGATTCGCCCCGGTATTGGCGGCGAGGCCCCAGGCCTGCGCTGCACCGGCGGCGAGCGCTGGATAAAACGTCCACCACGGCTGGTGGTTGCCGTTATCGCCCCAGGAGGTGATGAGCACACCGCGTGCGTGGTGCGCGTTGGCGGCACGCACGGCTTCATTCACGTTGGCGAGGGCGTTATCGAGCCGCCCGTGGAAGGTTTGCCACGCGGAAGTGCCCGGAGCGGTGAGGTAGGCGCGTTTGAGCTTTTCCAGTGTCGCGCACTGTTCCTGAAACGGGTGGCCGGCATCGTAGCCCCATATGACGGGGATGGCGTCGGTGGGGGCATCATCGGCGTGCGCCGGGTCTTCGAGCAGGATGTCTGCCCAGAACTGCATAGTCCGGCCATGCTGCGCAACCAGTTTTTGGATACCTTTTAGGTGTTCGCGGTAAACAGCGTGGCGCCCTTGCGTCTCGCAGAGCGGCTTGCTCCAGCCGCGTCCCAGTTCCCATGGTTCATCGCCGCCGATGTTAAATTGCATACTGGAGAAACAAGGCAGGAGGTCGTCGTAAAGGCGGGCGAGAAAATCGAGGCTGGCGCGATCGGGTTTAAGTGTGCCTGCCGGGCGGTGCCCGCCCGTAAGTTCATGAAAAAAACCATCAGGGCACTCGGCGAGTTGGCGGTAGGGCGCGTGCTTGAGCCAGCGCTCCATGTGCCCGAAAGATTGCTGGTTGGGGACAAGCTCAATGGCGTGGGCCGCGCAGAAGGCATCGAGTTGGCGTATCTCGGCGGGCGTCACGGGAGAGGCATCGCCCCAGACAATCTCGTGTCCTGGAAATGCGAAAGTGTGCTCGGTATAGAGCTGGAGTTGGTTGATGCGCAGGGAGGCGAGTTGTTCGATCAGAGGAAACAATGCATCCATTGCCGGCACTTTGCATCGTGAGATGTCGAGCATGAAGCCGCGCACGGGCAGGTCGGGTGAGTCTGTGCAAGTGAGGCATGGCAGCATGGGGCCGCATGCGCGTAAAAGCTGGGCGAGCGTGAGCACGGCGTAGAATGCACCGGCGGGGTCGGCTGCGCGGATGCGTATGCCGGTGCAAGTGGAAGCGGCGTCCTGCCGCTTATGGAGGATGCCGGAGGCGTCGGAGATTTCGAGTTGGTAGCCCTCGGCTGGGATGTCCTGTGCGTCTAAGGCGACTTCTGCGTCACCGGAGTCTCCACCGTAGATGATTCGCAAGTGCCCGCCACTGGCTTGCTGGAGCGCTTTATCGGCGGCTTTGTTTAGAGGTGCCCATCGGCAATCGGCTGGGAAACGGATGACCGAGTGCTCCGGCAATGAGAGCGTTCCGCTGCGGCGGATGATTTCGCGCGGATGCGGGAAGAGGAAGGGAAGCGTAGTATCTTGCATGAGGCTACGCCTTAACCCAGGAGTCTTTTAGTGTCACGGTGCGGTTGAATACGGGGGCGTCCGGCTTGCTGTCTTTGGCGTCTGCCACGAAATAACCGATACGCTCAAATTGCACGCGGGCACCGGGGGCGAGCCGCGCTAATTCCGGCTCAAGATAGCCAGTGACGGTCTTCAACGAATCGGAGTTGAGGTGTTCGCGCCAGTCTTTGCCATCGGTGTCGTCGTTGAGGTCTTCTTTGCTGAAGAGGCGGTCGTAGAGGCGCACTTCGGCGGGGACGGCGTGGGAAGCGCTGACCCAGTGAAGGGTGCCCTTTACTTTGCGCCCGTCGGGGGCGTCGCCGCCGCGAGTAGCGGGGTCGTAGGTACAACGCAAGGTGGTGATGTTGCCGGTAGCGTCTTTCTCGACACCGGTGCATGTGACGAAGTAGGCCCAGCGGAGGCGCACTTCACGCCCGGGGGCGAGGCGGAAAAACTTCTTCGGGGCGTCTTCCATGAAGTCGTCGCGCTCGATGAGGAGTTCGCGAGAGAAGGGGACTTTGCGGGTGCCGGCAGCGGGGTTTTCGGGGTTGTTAACGGCGTCGAGCCATTCGACTTGGCCTTCGGGGTAGTTCTCGATGACGAGGCGCACAGGGTTCAAGACGGCCATGGCACGAGGCGAGGTTTTGTTGAGGTCGTCGCGGATGGCATGCTCGAGGAGGGCGACATCGGTGAGGCTGTTGAACTTGGTGACGCCGACTGTTTCGCAGAACTTGCGGATGGCAGCGGGTGT
>JAITXH010000216.1 GCA_031284845.1 Puniceicoccales bacterium
GCGTGTGCGTTTGGGGGAGAGGGAAGTATCGGGTGCTTGGCAATCGGGCGGGAGAGGAAATGCGGCTATCTGCTTATTTCTTATTTCTAATTTCCCGTTTTTCCTTTTCCTGCCGCCCATGAGTTTTCCAGCCAATGCCGCAGAGGAGTCCGGGCGCTATGCCGGGCGCGGGGTCTCAGCGAGTAAAAATGAAATCCATGCCGTAGTGGATAAGCTTGAGCGCGGCGCGTTTCCCGGTGCGTTTTGCAAGCTGACGGACGATTTTCTCACCGGCAATCCCGCGTTGTGCAATGTCACCCACAGCGACGGCTCCGGCACCAAGTCTCTTCTGGCCTACTTGTGGTGGCGCGAAACGGGAGATGCCTCGGTCTTCCGCGGGATAGCGCAAGACAGCGTCGTGATGAACATAGACGATCTGCTCTGCGTGGGAGTGACCGGACGCATTCTGCTCTCGAGCACGATCAACCGCAATGCGCGGCGCATCCCGGGCGCGGTGTTAGCGGAGCTGATTTCCGGGACGGAGGCTTTCTTGGAAACGCTGCGCGGGCACGGTGTGGACATCCGCTCGGGCGGCGGCGAAACGGCGGATGTGGGCGATTTGACGCCGACGTTGACCGTGGATTCTTGCGCGACGGCTGTCATCGCACGGGAGAGTGTGGTGGATGCCTCTCGCATCCGTCCCGGGCTGGCCATCGTGGGGCTGGCTTCCGGTGGCCTCTGCGCCTATGAGTCCGTGGAAAACAGCGGCATAGGCTCGAACGGGTTGACGAGTGCCCGGCATGAATTGCTCTGCGCTTATTATGCCGGGAAGTATCCTGAGACTTACGATCACACGACGGATCCGTCGCTGGTGTATTGCGGGGCGTATCGGCTGGAGGATGCCCTGCCCGGCTCAACGCTCGGCGTTGGTCGTGCGCTGCTAAGCCCGACGCGCACTTACGCGCCTTTTGTGCTGCGGCTGTTGCGGGAGTTGGGGTCGGCGCGTGTCGCGGGGCTGATTCACTGTTCGGGCGGTGCGCAGACCAAGTGTCTCCGGTTTGGAACGGGGGTGCATTTTGTGAAAGACAATTTATTGCCGGTGCCTCCGGTATTTCATGCCATCCAAAAGGCTGGCGGAACCAGTGCGCATGAGATGCACAAGGTCTATAATATGGGTTGCCGTCTCGAAGTTTTTTGCGCACCCGAAGATGCCGCAAGCGTGCTCGCGGTGGCAGAATCGTTTGGCATCCGGGCGCAAGTGGTAGGGCACACAGAGGCGTCGCAAACCGGGATGTCCAATCACGTCACATTGCGCACCGCCGAGGGCGAGGTGCTGGAATACGCGGGCAGTTGACGGTGATTACTTTTTGCCGTTCTTAACGGCGAAGGCGTGGCGTGCGAGGTTGGCACCGAAAGTCCACATCGGCCCCACGGGTGAGCCGCATTCGTCCAGCACCTTATCCAGTGCGTCCACAAAGCGGTCTATCTCGCGGTCGCCAATGGTGTAAGGGGGCAGGATTTTTATGACATCCATGTTGTGCCCGGCCACCTGTGTAAGGATGCGGTGTTCCGCCATCAGGCCGTGGACGATCATCTCTGGGAAAAGTCCTTTGTCCACATTGTCAAAAATTTTCCAGGCCATGCGCAAAAGCAAGCTGGAGGGTTTTTGAAATTCGATGGCAATCATACACCCTTTGCCGCGCACTTCTTTAATCATTTCGTGTTTTTTGGCGAGTTCGCGCAAGCGGGCCATGAGCTGCTCGCCGCGTTGTGCGCTACGTTCGACGAGCTTTTCCTCCTCGAGAACACGCAAGGTGGCAAGGCCACATGCCATGGCAAGGTTGTTACGTCCGAAGGTGGAGGAATGGACAACACAACGTTTCATGTTGGAAAAAACACCTTGATAGACAGGTCGGCGCGTAACGATAGCACCCACGGGAACAAAACCTCCGGAAAGCGTCTTGGCCATGGTGACGATATCCGGGTCGAGATCCCAGTGCTCGTAAGCAAACATTTTACCAGCGCGTCCAAGTCCGCATTGCACCTCGTCGCAGATGAACAGCGTGCCGTATTTGCGACAAAGCGCCTGCGCCTGCTGGTAGTAATTGGGAGCGATTCCACCGACACCGGGAAAATGCACCCCTTTGCCTTGAACAGGTTCTACGATAAAACCCGCAACATCTTTTTTGGCGAGTGCGGTCTCCAGTGCGGCTATATCGCCGAGTGCCACATAGTCCACGCCGGGGAGAAGTTCGCCGAAACCGTCCTGAAAATTAGTATTCTGCGTGAGTGAAAGCGACCCGTAGCTGAGACCGTGGTAAGAGCCTTTTAGAGAAAGCATCTTGTTGCGTCCCGTGCTAGCGCGGGCGAACTTGATGGCGGCTTCGTTGACTTCGGTGCCGCTGTTTCCGAAAAAACAGGAATCGCGGTCAGCACCGGTAATCTTGGCGATGCCCTCACCGAGTAATCCGCTGAGCAAGGCGCAGTCCATTTGCACCATATTAGACAAATCGAGGTCGAGAGTGTCTTTGATGGTTTGTTTAAGGACGGGATGATTGCGTCCGATACCGTAGACGCCATAGCCGCTCAGGAAATCGAGGTAGTCGTTCCCTGCTTTGTCGTAGAGGTAGCATCCTTCGGCGCGTGCGTAGCATTTATCAAATCCGATAGTTCGGAGCACAGACACCAGAGTGCGATTGAGGTACTGTGTGTGCAGTTCGTAGTTTTCGCCGAATCGTTCAGCGACGAGGCTTTTTATGTCAAAACTCATGCCCTCGAATGCAAGTTCAACAGTGTCATTTCGGCAAACCTTAAAAAAAATATTCCAGGCAAATTTTACTTGACTTTTCTTTTATTTGTCACTTTGTTTCGCGGCATGCCTAATTTTCGTCGCTTCAAATCCAGCCATGCAACCGCCGTTTACCATTGCATCTCACGCACCACCAACGGAGAGCATCTTTTTAATGCCGCCGAAAAAGAAATGCTCCGCAAACATTTGCACCAAACTGCAGAGTTTTGCGGTGCCGAAATAATCACTTACGCAATCATGGCCAATCACTTCCATGTGCTTGTGTATTTTCCCCGGAAAAACACCCCCGACGATGCCGAACTACTCCGTCGCTACAAAGTGCTCCATCCTCAGCCCACTCCATATGCCACGGCCCGCATAGAGGTGCTGAAAACGCTACTGGAAGCCAACGGTCCAGATGCCAGAAAAATGCGCGAGAAACTCCTCGCCCGGATGGGGGATTTATCCGAATTCATGAAAACGCTCAAACAACGTTTTTCGATTTGGTTTAATCATACTCACAACAGGTTCGGGACTCTCTGGGCAGAACGATTCTCCAGCACAATCGTAGAAGGACATGGGCATTTTGCACTCAAAACCATGGCTGCTTACATAGACTTGAATCCTGTGCGAGCCGGGTTGGTAAAAGACCCAAAAGACTACCGCTGGTGCGGCTATGGAGAAGCTATAGCCTTCGGCGGTCCTATCCTGAAAGGACTGCGACTAATGATGGAAAATGAAAAGCCCCTGGATGATGAAAGTGTTCTAAGTGGCTACCGAATGCTCTTATTCGGAAAAGGCACAGCCCCCAAGGCACATGGCGCTCCCGGTGCCACCCTCAGCCCAGAATCATTTGCCGAGGTCACAAAAACCGACGGCAAACTTCCCCTCTCTCAACGTCTTCGCTTGCGGGTAAACTGGCTGACATGCGGTGCCGTCATAGGTAGTCAACAATTTGTAATTGATCATCTTGTAGATTACCGAAAACGCACACGCAGTCGCCACCACCTCAAGCCATGCCCTTTTTCGCGCGACGGCACCACGGACTGGCTTTCTTTGTTTGCGATGCGAGCCTCCCGTTGAACCGTAAATTTCATAAGAAGCACAAAGAATTTGCCAAAAATTTTAAGACGGAGCACGGTTGTGATTTTCTAGTGCGTATCTTGTGGTCTGTAGATTAAAAATCGCAACTGACAGAAAGCCAAAAGATTGAACTGAACCAATCAAACTTTCTTAAAATGTGCGGCTTTAAATTTCTTCATGCATTCGCGCTTCCCTTTTTTCTGAAAAATAACACAACTTCCTCCTCTTCGTAAACG
>JAITXH010000122.1 GCA_031284845.1 Puniceicoccales bacterium
GTGCTGAAAACAAGAATGCTTTCCTGAAAAGAAGGCTGCATTAACCCGCGCAAAACGCGCGTCTATTTCTGCACAATCTCATTGTAATGCCGCTTTAAATGCCATTGGACGTGGCGGCATGATCTCGCTCCGTTTTGCCGCGTTCTTTTTCGCAGCCTTTCTTTGTCCTATGCTTGCTGCTTTGGGCGAGCCTCAGCGTTTTGATGTAGTGATTTACGGAGGAACCAGC
Organism: Puniceicoccales bacterium; assembly: GCA_031284845.1. Taxonomy (GTDB): domain Bacteria; phylum Verrucomicrobiota; class Verrucomicrobiia; order Opitutales; family UBA953; genus CALNBE01. Next base: position 230 of record JAITXH010000122.1, read on the forward strand.
GCGGCAGTCACTGCGGCGGTTCAAGCCGACAAAATGGGTAAAACGGTTATAGTCATCTCGCCTGATTCCCATCTCGGCGGTTTGAGCAGTGGCGGTCTCGGCTTCACGGATTCCGGAAATACCCGCACAATCGGCGGTCTCGCCCGTGAGTTTTACCAACGGGTCTATGCCGCCTACCAAAAAGACGAGACCTGGCGGTGGGAAAAGAGGGCGGGCTATGCCAATGTCGGGCAAGGAACCAAAGCCATGCTCCATGACGATAAAACGATGTGGATCTTTGAGCCACATATCGCCGAAGGCGTGTTCGACGCATGGATTGGCGAACGGAAAATTCCCGTCGTCCGCAGCGCCCTGCTTGACCGGCAAAACGGCGTCAAAAAAGACGGCACAAGAATTGTTTCGATAAGCACGCTGGACGGTCAAACATTTGCGGGCGGCGTTTTCATTGATGCGACCTACGAGGGCGATTTGATGGCGGCTGCCGGAGTGGACTATCATGTCGGACGGGAATCGAACAAACGATACGGCGAAACGTGGAACGGCAATCAAGTCGGTGTCTTGCATCATGCTCATTTTTTCAAGAAGCCGGTTGACCCTTATGTTATACCGGGAGACCCGAAAAGCGGGCGGCTTAAATTCATAGACGACAGCAAGCCGGGCGTCCGGGGTGAGGCGGATCGCCGGATTCAAGCCTACTGTTTCCGGATGTGCCTGACTGACCACGCCCCGAATCGCATCCCGTTTCAGAAACCAGAAGGCTATGACCCGAATGATTACGAACTCTATATCCGCGTATTCCAAACCGGCTGGCGCGAAACTTTCCACAAGTTTGACCGGATTCCGAATCGCAAGACGGATACGAATAATCACGGCCCGTTTGCCACCGACTTTATCGGGATGAATTACGATTATCCTGAAGCCTCTTACGAGCGGCGGAAAGAGATCATCGCCGAACACACCCGATACCAACAGGGCTTGATGTATTTTCTCGCCAATGAGGAACGCGTCCCGGCGGATGTCCGGGAGAAGATGAGCCGCTGGGGACTGGCTAAAGATGAGTTTAAGGACAATGGACATTGGCCACATCAAATTTATGTCCGGGAAGCGCGGCGGATGCTCGGAGAGTATGTCGTGACGGAACTGGATTGCATGGCGAAACGGCGTTGCCCGAAACCAGTGGGACTAGGTTCCTACGCATTGGATTCCCACAATGTGCGCCGTTATATCACGCCGGAGGGGACGGTGCAAAATGAGGGCGACATCGGCGTTTCTCCGCGTGGGGCATACGGGATTGATTTCGGTTCGATTGTCCCTAAGCGCGAACAATGCTCAAACTTGCTCGTTCCGGTTTGCGTGAGCAGTTCGCATATTGCTTTCGGCTCAATCCGCATGGAGCCGGTCTTTATGGTATTGGGACAAAGTGCGGCGACGGCGGCAGTGTTAGCGCTCGACGAAAACGTGGAGGTCCAGAAACTCGATTACGAAAAACTTCGAAAACGCCTCCTTGCAGACGGGCAGCGGTTAGCAGATCCGAGACCGCTTTTCGCAAAAAATTCGCCCCATGTTGACCGTCGCACATTGAAAGGAGTCGTATTGGACAACGACGAAGCAAAACTTACCGGAGCGTGGAAGCACAGTGCTGCAACGCCGCGTCACGTCGGCACGGATTACCTGCATGACGGCGACGAAGGCAAGGGAGAGAAGTCTGCCGAATGGACGTTTCGCCTGCCGGAGCCGGGCAAGTATGAAGTCCGGCTTGCTTATTCAGCGAATGAGAATCGCGCCAAATCGGTTCCGGTTCGAATCCTCCATCTGGATGGCGAAAGCATTGTCCGTGTGGATCAAACGAAGCAGCCGGTGTTTGAAAAACTTTTCATTTCAGCAGGGATTTTTTCGTTTGGAGAAACCGGGAAAGTTATTCTTTCTAATGCCGGAACAAGCGGTCATGTCATCGTGGATGCAGTGCAGTTGCTGAAGCACCCGGCAAAATGAAAATCCGGAAGTTCCTGCCTGATTTATTTCTTTTCCCAATATCAGTTTTGCGGTTGAATGCGGGGAAGTATGAACATTCTCGTCGTTGGAGGAGCGGGTTATATCGGTAGCCATTGCACACGCCAGATCACCGTTGCGAAGCATCGCCCTGTGGTGCTGGACAACTTGATTTACGGGCACCGCAAAGCCGTCGCGCCGGAGGTGCCCTTTTACCAGGGAGACCTCGCCGATCAGGCACTGGTCCGCCACATACTGCGCACGGAAAAAATAGATCTCGTGATGCACTTCGCGGCCTACACGCTCGTGGGCGAGTCCGTGGCCGCTCCGATCAAATACTATAAAAACAACGTGGTGCGCACACTGGCCCTGCTGGAGACCATGCTGGAAGAAGGCGTGCGCAAATTTATCTTTTCCTCGACCGCAGCAGTCTATGGCATGCCCGACAAGATACCTGTCACAGAAGATGTGCGCAAGGCTCCCATCAGCCCTTACGGACAAACAAAACTCGACTGCGAAAACCTGCTGGCAGCGCTGGCGACCGCGCACGGATTGAGCTTTGCGGTGTTCCGCTACTTCAACGCCTGCGGTGCGGCAGAAGACGGCACCATCGGCGAAGACCACTTCCCTGAGACACATCTCATCCCAAATGCAATCCGGGCCGTCTTGGGGCTGGATCCGGCACTCAACGTCTTCGGTGCCGACTACCCGACGCCGGACGGCACTTGCCTGCGCGACTATGTGCACGTGGACGATCTGTCCCGCGCCCATATCGCCGCCTTTGACAAGCTCGATAAACCGGGCACCCAATTGCACTTCAACATCGGGCTGGGACACCCCTACAGCGTGCAGGAAATCATTAAAGCTGTGGAAACGGTATCCGGGAAAAAAGTGCCGGTGACCTTTGGCCCGCGCCGCGCCGGCGACCCGCCCGAACTATGCGCCGATGCCACACGCGTGCGCGCCGCGCTTGGCTGGAAACCGCATTTCAACTCCATTGAGTCTATCATCGAAAGCGCGTGGCGCTGGCACAGCATAAACCCCAAAGGGTTTAATTAACCGCATGAACCACCTCCATCCCTACTGGCGAATGCAATACATCGCCGCGCCCAAGCCGCTTGACGGAGGTTCGGTGTTTGAAGACATCCCTAAGGCATCCGACGATAAAAGTGTGTATCTGCTCCACCGGGCGCAGACCGGATATCTGGTTTTAAACCGTTACCCCTACAACGCCGGGCACCTGCTCGCCGTGCCATACCGCCCGGTGTCTGCGCTTGGCGAATTGACTGCCGAAGAACGCGCCGGATTGATGGACTTGCTGGTCCTCGGCCAGCGGGCGTTGGCAGAGGCGCTGCATCCCGATGGATTCAATGTCGGATTCAACTTCGGTGCAGCCGCTGGTGCCGGCATCCCCAAGCACCTGCACGCACACATCGTGCCGCGTTGGAACGGGGACAGCAATTTCATGCCCGTCATAGGCGATACCCGCGTGCTCGTAGATTCACTCGACGCTATGTGGGAACGGCTGAAGCCATTTTGCCGGGAAACGTAAGCAAACAGTCTCACTTACAACCCTTGCCTCACTGGAGGCCGGAGACCAATCCGGTGAAAGAAATCCGGGATGAGTCACGCAAAAGGCACACGAGCAATTGGCCGTTTCTCATCCTCGAGGGCATTATTCGCCTGCGGGCTGCCAATCCATCAACTCTGCCTGCGGGTAACGGCGCCCGTTATAATAATTCCAACCTAATTTTACGGCCAAATCCAATGGTGTTTCTGTGGGCGGCACGCGCTCCGCTTTACGCCACGCAACCACGCCCAAACGGCGCCAATAATCCAGCGGGATTTGAAAACGATAATTATTTTCGCCAAATAAAACAGGTGCCGAGTGCAGCGTTACATCCGAGATGCCGAAAACCGGGTCGGGGTTGTGCTCGCCAAAAGGGTGCAGCCATGCCAGTTGGTCCAAAAATGCGTCGGAAATATTCAAACCGTCCAACCACGATGAAATGGTCAGGGACTCTTCAGGGAGCGCATTGTTGTGCAGGAGCTTCTCCACAGAGGCATTAAATCCGCGCAACAGCAGGGGGACTTTATCGCAGGCAATGGTCACACCGACAGCCATGGGGTGTCCGCCCCACGACTCCAGGATGTCCGCGCAGGGCTGTAGTGCCTCTACGAGGCTGATTCGCGCCACGCTGCGTCCGGAGCCTTTCGCCCATTGCCCTTCCCTGCCAAGGACAATGCACGGGCGGTTGAAGTGGCGGCAGAGTTTGCCTGCGACGATACCGACGACACCGGGATGCCATTCGCCAAATGCCACGAGCGCATGCGCACCGGCCTCAATGGCGGTGAGCTGGGCAAGCGCTTCGGCACTCACCAGACGCTCGATCTCCTGGCGTTCGTGATTCATTTCATTCAACTGCGCGGCCATTGCAGCACAACGCTCGGAGTCGCCGGAAAGGAGCATTTCCACGGGCAAAAGTGCGTCGGCGAGACGCCCGCTTGCGTTAATACGCGGGCCAAGCCGGAAGGAGATATCGGTGGGCAGGATTTGGTTCCCCGGGGTGATACCGCTGACTTGCATGAGCGCACGTAAGCCCTCGCGGGTAGTCTGCTGCAACTGGCGCAAGCCGTAGCAGGTGAGCACACGGTTCTCGTCGGCAAGCGGCACGAGATCTGCGATAGTGCCCATGGCCACGAGGTCGAGGTGTTCTTTGAGCACGATGCGTTTTGCTGACTCATCGCCGCGCTCGCGCAAGCGCTTGAGCAGAGCGTGGCACACCTTGAAGACAAGGCCGACGGTGCACAGGTTGCGCCATGGTGCACCGGCCTCTCCGGTGTCGTTAACGTGCGGGTTGACGAGGATACATTCGTCGCTGATGGGGCTTTTCGAGCGGTGGTGATCTATCACGATCACATCAAGCCCATTGGCGGCAAGGGTGTGGATTTCTTCAACGGAATTTGTGCCGCAATCGAGCGCGATAAAAAGGGAAAACGGGCCATCGGCAAGGACGCGATCAATGGAAGCGCGGCTCATGCCGTAGCCTTCCTCTAGACGGCGCGGCACATAGTAGCGCGGTTGGTTGCCGAGCGCACGCAAGATACCCACAAGGAGCGTGGTGCTCGTTACGCCGTCCACATCGTAGTCGCCCATGACGGCAATGCGCTCTCCGGCGTCGAGTGCCCGGATGAGCCGTGTGACGGTGTCGTCCACTCTGCCCACTTGGAAGGGGTCGCTTAGATGGGCGAGCTTGGGGTGAAGATAACGCTCCGCGGCATCGAGTGTCACGATGCCCGTCTTTACCAATATCTCGGCAATGGCCGGGTGGATGGACAAACCGGATTCCAGCAGATGAACGGTATCGCCAGGCGGGCTGTGGTAAATCCAGTTCATCAAGGCGTCACTCCCCCGCCTTTCGCGCCGGGCGTGCAGTTCCGGCTTCCCATTCGTAGTGTGCTTGTGCTTCAGCACGCTCTACGGAGGTGCGCTCGCCTTTGTGCCACCAGTAAAATATCGGGCTGGCAATGTATATGGACGAGAAGGTGCCCGTCACTATGCCGAAAATGAATATGAGGCCGTATTCCTTCACATCGCCTGCGCCGAGTAACCATAGAGCCAGAGCGCTCAAAAAGATAGTCAGCGAGGTCAACACGGTTCGCGAGAGCGTGCGGTTTATGGAGAGGTTGATAACATCGGCCAAGCCCATGCCGGGGTGGCGCTTCATCTCCTCTCGGATACGGTCGAATACGACGATGGTATCGTTAATGGAATAACCGATGACCATCAGCATTGCTGCGATCATGGAAATGGAAAACTGCTTCCCCACGAGAATGTAAAGGCCACCAGTGAGCAAAACGTCGTGCAATGAGGAAATAAACGCGCCCAGACCCATACCGCCCTCAAAGCGCAAAGCGACATAAATGGCGATCCCGAGCAGGGCGAGGAGCATCGAGAAGATGGCGTTCTTTTGCAGCCCTTCGCTGACAGCGCCTCCGACCGACTCGCGCCCGTCCACAATGCTGCTCAAGCTGCCCTGCGGGAATTGGTCGGGATACTTGGCACGCACAGCTTCCACTGCTTTGTCAACCTGAGTGAAATCGGGCAGCTTTTTACCCGCGGAGAGTTCTGTTTCAATGCGCAGTGTAAGTTCCTTATTGCCGCCCAGCGACGCCTGATAGGTAGCGGTAACATCCTCCACACCTGCCTCATTGGCAGCTTTGATGATCTCGCCGGTATCGAGAGTCTTACCTTGCACGACTTTGACAACAGCGGCTTCCCCGCCCTTGAAGTCTTTGCTGAACGCATCACCGCCTTTATAAAAAATGGCACCGAGGCACATGAGCGCAATTGTCCAGGAGATGACGAGCGAGGGTTTGGCGACGCTCAGGAAGTTGAACTTCGTATTTCCCTTGAAGATATGAACACCGAAGATTTTTGTGAAAACGCCCTTATCCACACAGAACTCCTGAATGGCGCGGCAGGTGATGAGTGCGGTGAACACGGTCGTCACAATGCCGATGGCAAAGATAATGCCGAATCCGCGCACAGGGCCGGTGCCCATCCATATCAGGACAGCGGCAGACATCAGGGAGGTGAGATTGGCATCGAGGATGGTCGCCTGAGCGCGATCATAGCCGCTGTGGATAGCGACTTTGAGCGCCTTGCCCTCAGCTAGCTCTTCGCGGACGCGCTCGAAGACAAGGATGTTAGCATCCACCGCCATGCCTATAGTGAGAACGAGGGCGGCGACACCCGGCAAAGTGATTGTGGCTCCGAAAGCGGCCATGAGGCCAAGCATGAGCACAACGTTCAAGACGAGGCCGAGCACCGCGATGAAACCTGCCCACAGGTAATAAATCAGCATAAACACAAGGACGAGCCCAATGCCCCATGCGGCGGCATTGATGGATTTGTCTTGTGCGTCTTGGGCAAGCGAAGCACCAATTTGTTTACTGTTCTGCAGATCGAGCGGAAATTCGAGCGGGTTGTTGAGGACGTTGGCGAGGTCGGCGGCGGCTTTTTGGCTGTCGGCTTTGATGGTGGCTCCGCCTCCGCCGATGGCGCGATACTTGTTGGTGGTCTTGTCTATTTCTATGCCCGGAGCGAGGACGAGCTTACCGTCGAGCACAATGGCGAGGCGTCCGTTGCCGTTGTTTTCCAGATTGTTTCGTTCGGCAATTTTACCGGTCAGTTCCTCAAATTTTCTGGACCCGGCAGAGGTAAAGCTCATGCCTGTCTCCCACGCAAAACCGTCCTGACTCTGCGCCCGGGCACTTTTGACAATGTTGCCGGCGGCAGCGGCAGTCTTCTGGACATAATGGGGGATTTCCTCTACGTCGCCTGCTTTTTTACCGCTCCCAGCGGCCTCGCGTGCGTTGAGTTCCTTGCGCGAGTAGAGGACTTCATAAAGGATGATCGGAGAGGCGGGGTTTTGCGGTTCCTCGCGCAACGGCACAATGCGCCCTTCGGGCGTGCCCGGTTCGGGATTATTGTAGCGATGCACCATGCGAAATTCGAGCTTCGCCGGCTTTTTCAGATTGTTGATGGCATCCGGGTTATTGGCGGCCTCTTTGCCGGGAAGTTGAATTTCGATCGAAGTCTCGCCGACACGACGTATGAT
>JAITXH010000128.1 GCA_031284845.1 Puniceicoccales bacterium
TCGCCGTCCACCCAATACACTTGGCGGCCTTGGTCAAAGAGCTGGCGCTCCAACTCGGCGGCGATTGTGGATTTGCCGGAGCCGGAAAGTCCGGTGAGCCAGATGACGGCACCGGGGTGGCCGTTGCGGGCTTCGCGGGCGCGTTGGTCCACTTTGCCGGTGGTGGGGTGCAGGTGGCCGCGCAGCTTTTTCGCTTCGGCGGCATCCACGATGAGAATGCCCCCGCCGGCGATTTGCTGGTTGTCGAGGATGACAAAGCGCCCGAGCGGGCCGATGTGATCGTGGGAATCGAAAGCGATGGGTTTTTGCGTGCGGATGACGATATCGGCGACTTCGTGCCGGTTCACTTGTAAGACGTGGCCTTCGGGTGACTGGATGCTCTCCAGCGAGGCACTGTCTATCACACGCTCCACACGGTTGATGACACAGGTGGTCTCTTGCGTGGTAAGGCGCAGCTTGTAAGTGCGCTGTTGCCGGAGCGGGTCTTTGCCTAACCAGAAAATGCGCGCCGAGAGCGTTTGCGTGACGAAGGGGATGTCGGCAGCGGAAGAGACGACGGCACCGCGCTCGACGAAGATTTGCTCGGTGAGGGTGATGCCGACTGATTCGCCAGTGCCAGCGGCGTCAGGCGACGGAGCATTCCAGGCCTCAAGCGTTTTTACGGTCGCGGTTTTATTCCCGGGCGAGAAGACGATTTGGTCGCCGGCCTTGATGCGTCCGGCCTCGATGCGTCCGGCGAAAATGCGGCGGTCATCCCAGCGGTAAACGTCTTGCAGGGGGAGGCGCAGTGGCTTGTCGTCGAGGGCGGCGGTGTTGACGAAACTGTCGAGGGCTTCGACGACGGTGGGGCCGGTCCACCACGGCATGTTGGCGTCGTCGCGGCTGGCAATATTGCCGCCGTGCCGGGCACTCACGGGGATGAAGTGGCTGGGCGTGAGGTGAAGCGTGGCGAGGAAGGCGGTGTATTCGGTGACGATGGCGTCGAACCGCGCCTGACTGTAGTCGCACAAGTCCATCTTGTTCACGAGGACGATGAGCTGCTTGACGCCGAGGAGACTCAGCAAGAGCGCGTGGCGGCGCGTCTGGTCTTGCACGCCTTCGCGGGAGTCTATCAAGAGGAATGCGGCGGCAGCGGAAGCGGCACCGGTGACCATGTTTTTCAAAAACTCGCGGTGCCCGGGGGCGTCTATAATGGCGTATTCGCGCTGCTTGGTGTTAAAGAAAATGCGCGTCGTATCTATGGTGATATTTTGCTCTTGTTCCTCGAGGAGCGCGTCGAGGAGGAAGGCGTATTCGAAGTCCATGCCTTCAGCGGCACAAGCGCTTTTGACTTGGTCGAGCTTGCCGTTGGGGAGCGAGTCGGTGTCGGCGAGGAGACGCCCGACGAAGGTGGATTTGCCGTGGTCCACATGGCCGACGACGACGACGTAAAAACGGTCTTTTTCGATACGGACATGGTGCTTCAGCACGGCGGCGGCAGTGGTGGTAGCCGCCGTGTGTGCGTGCGGGAAGAAGGCGGGGATACCTTTGGAAGGAGCGTAGATATCGGGAACTTTTTTGAGAACGGTGTCGGTCATTTTTTAAATTTCTTTCAGAAGCGTGGTTGAAGGAAAGGGCAGTGAATTGTAAAAAATGGTAAAGAGGTCAACATTTACCATAAGCAGCCGGAAAGATGCGGGCTTGGCAAAGCCGGGGGAATTTCCGTGAAATGGGCAGACCGGACAAAAATCCTGATGAACAATCCCAGCCAACAAACACCCCCTGCCCCGCCCCCCCGCGTCTCCCTTGTAGGCGCGGGGCCGGGTGCGCCAGACCTGATAACGGTGCGCGGGCTGAAACGCCTGCGCGAAGCAGAAATTGTAATCTATGACAGCCTCGCCGGGGAAGAATTGCTCGCCGAATGCGCTTCGGGCGCAGAACTGATTTTCGCCGGGAAACGCAGTGGCGCCCACGGTGCCCGACAAGAGGAGATCAATGCCCTGCTCGTAGAAAAAGCGCGCACTGGGCGGCGCGTTGTCCGGCTCAAAGGCGGCGATCCGTTCATCTTCGGACGCGGCGGCGAAGAAGTCCTCGCCTTGGCGGCAGCGGGTATCGCGTGCGAAATAATCCCCGGTGTCACTGCCGCGATAGCAGCGGGCGCGGCAGCCCAAATTCCGTTGACGCACCGGGCGCTCGCCAGCGGCGTCCTTTTTCTCACAGGGCATGAGAGCCTGAAGCCGGGAGATGCGGCGGCACGTGTCCACTGGGAGTGCGCCGCCGCCCTGCCCGGCATCACGCTCTGCATTTACATGGGCGTAAAAAATCTTCCTGTCATCGCCGGGCGTTTGCTCGCAGGCGGTATGCCTGCGGAAACGCCCCTAGCCGTGATTTCCAATGCGACACTGCCCGGCGAGACCATGCTTTACGCCTCGGTCGGCGAAGCCGCATCTGGCAAGATAAACGAGGCGGTTGAGACTCCCGCCCTGGTGCTGGTCGGCAGCGTAGTGCCCGGCGGCCCGGCTCGCCACCACCCGCGTTTTTAGAGTTGGTAAACCGATGTCCTTGCCTAGCCTGCCCTGCTCTCCATGTCTGACCGAATAGTTTTTCTTCTCCTTGGCGCTTATCTCGTGGGAAACCTTTCCCCCGGCTGGCTCCTTGTGCGCCTCTTCGGGCGCGGTGATGTGCGCGCCCAAGGCAGCGGCGGCACTGGTGCCACCAATGCCGCCCGCACCCTTGGCAAAAGCTGGTTTTACGCCGTGCTCGCCCTCGACATGTTCAAGGCGGCACTCGCCGTATGGCTGCCGTTGGTGCTCGCTGCCGTCGGCATCGAACCGCCCGGCACCGACAACATTTTCTCCATTCAAGTGGCCTGTGGCGCAGGAGTCATATCGGGCCACATTTGGCCGGTGTTGCTCGGGTTTCGCGGTGGTAAGGGTGTCGGCCCCTTTCTGGGCGTGTGGTGCGCCCTCGGCTTCGTCGCCTGGCCGCAATACTGGCTCGTGCCCTTTACGCTGCTCGCGCCGATTGCCGCAGGCCTCTTCTTCCTTTTCCTTTTTAAAAAGGGCGCATTTATGAGTGCGCTCTGCGCTCTGCCGACTCAACCCCTCGCGCTCTGGTTCCTCACCCGCGACATCACAGCGACGGCGCTGGCAACAGTAATCATCGTGTGCATCCTGACCGCCCACCGTTCCAACTTCAAAACCGCCTTTGGCAAACAACCCGTCGTGTCGGTCTGAATTCCGGTCCGCATAGAGCGGCTTGCCTCTGATCACACCACCACCGCCACGGCTTTGATTTGCGCCCAAACGCGCAAGCCGGGGCACAGACCAAGTCGCTCACAGGAGCGCCGCGTGATGCGCGCCGCAAAACGGGAGCCGCCGTCGGCAACCAAGCCGACAAGGACATGCCCGGGCACAGACGACTGCACGACTTCCGCCACCGTGACCGCCAAAATATTCGAAATACTCGTCGCGGTAGCACGTTCAAGCGTAAGGCTGATATCTCCCGCTTTGATGCGCACGCGCAACTTCCGCCCTATCTGGGAGCCTCCATCTGGCACGGGAATGCTCAATTCACCGCCGGAGAAACGCAACGCGCCGAGATGGTATTCACTGTCATATGAAGCAATTTCCCCTTCGATGAGCACACTGGTGTCGTCAAAAAAACCAGCGGGTAAATCGAGTCTCGAAATCGTGTCCGCCAATGGCCCGTCTGCCACCACACGCCCGCTCTCCAGCAATACGAGGTGGTCGGCGAGCCGCATGACCTCCTCCGGCGAATGGCTCACATAGATCACGGGAATTTCGAGCGTATCACACAGCCGTTCCAGGTAGGGCAGAATCTCCGCTTTGCGCGCCAAATCAAGAGCCGCCAACGGCTCGTCCATAAGGAGCAGGCGCGGCGCGGCGAGCAGGGCGCGGGCCACGGCCACACGCTGGCGCTCGCCGCCGGAAAGCGTCTGCGGGCGGCGGGCGAGCAAGTGGCCTATTCCCAGCAGCGCAACCAAAGCACCATCGTCCACAGCGTCCGGTGCCCGGCGTTTTTTCCCGTAAGCCAGGTTTTGCGCCACGGTGAGGTGCGGGAACAGGGCGGCATCCTGAAACACGTAGCCGAATGCACGCCGGTGGACGGGCACGAAGATACCCCGGGAGTCGTCTTGCCATATCTCGCCGTTGACCTCGAGGCGGACTCCGCTCGATCGCTCCAAACCGGCGATGAGGCGCAGGCAAGTAGTCTTCCCCGAGCCGGAATGTCCGAAGAGCGCTGTGACGCCGCGCCCCGGCAAGGTGAGATCCACATCGAGTGAAAAGCCGGCATATTCGCGGCACAGCCGGGCGCGGATGACGGACTGCGGGGCGCCGTTCATGCCATCCTCCTTTTCACAAGACATTCGCTGAGCCATAGCGCAGCAAAAGCCAGCGCGATGGAAACGGAGAGCAATACCAGCGCATCGTCGTCCTGCCCGAGTTGCACCTTCTGGTAAATGCCCAGTGCGAGTGTGATGGTTTCTCCGGGAATCATGCCTGCCAGCATAATAGTCGCGCCGAACTCCCCAAGCGCACGCGCAAACGCCAAGACGCCTCCGGCCACGAGGCCACGCACTGCCAATGGCAGCGTGATCGTGAAAAACACATCCCACGGCCCGGCTCCCAGCGTGCGTGCCGCGTGCTCCAGACGGACATCCACCTCTTCAAAGGCCACTCGCGCCGTGCGCACAAACAAGGGGAATGACATCACCGCCGTGGCCAGCACCACCGCCTTCCATGTGAAGACGATCTCCACGCCAAGCACATTTTCCATGAAACCCCCGATCGGCCCACGCCGCCCGAACAACTTCAGCAAAATGAGGCCGGTAGCCACGGGCGGAATGACGAGGGGAAGCGCAACCAAGGTCTCTACAAGGGCCTTGCCCGGCCACTTCCGGCGCGCCAGCAACCACGCGAGCGCCGCGCCCGGCGCGAGCACAAGCACGGAGCCTAAGGAGGCGACGCCAAGCGTGAAGAGCGTGATGTGCAAGATGTCGTCGGGCATCTTTATTTTTCCAGAATACTACACGAAGAGGGCAGATCACGGAGTCGAGGCAAGCTCGACTCCGGATGCCCGCTTACTTTGCTTTAGCGGAATCGCTTTTTTCTTTTACAGGCGGTGACAGAAAACCGTATTTGGCAAACACGGTCTGTGCCTCCACGGAACCAAGCCAGAGGGCAAATTTTTTCGCCGCATCAGGGGACTTGGATGCTTTGATGACCGCAGCCGGATAAGTTATCGCCGGCCCGTCCTTAAGCGCCACTTCATAGGCGATTTTCACCTTTTTGGAAATCAACGCATCAGTCTTATAAACGATGCCCGCATCGGCATTGCCTGCCTCCACGGCGGCAAGCACGGCGCGCACATTGTCCAGATAAACGGACTTTGCCTGAAGTCCGTCCCAAAGCCCAAGCTTGCTCAGATATTCTTTGGAATAGGTGCCGACGGGCACGGTCGCCGGATCGCCAAAAGCCACACGCCGCACTCCGGCGAGGTCTGCAGGCTTTGCCACTGCAGCCGGTTTCTCAGCTGCAACGACGATGACGAGGGTGTTCGCAAGCACGGTCTGGCGTGTGCCGGAAAGCAACAAGCCTCCGTTTTCGAGTTGGTCCACGCGCAATTCATCCGCCGAGATGATGACGTCGGCAGGCGCACCTTCGCGGATTTGGCGGGTGAGTGCGCCGGAGGCGGCGAGGTTGAAGCGCAAGGTGTCGCCCGTGGCCTTGGTGTAGCCGGGGGCGAGCTCCTTGAGCGCATCAGAGAGACTCGCTGCAGCGAAAACGAGCAATTCGGCAGCGGACGCTGCGGGCGCAGTGGCAAACACGGCGGCCAGCGCGAACGCAAGCAGCCGGAGTATGGATGTCTGTTTTTTCATATTATGTATGTGCTGTGTGTTATTATCAGTAGCGTATGTGTTTTGATGGCTGGCGTGGCATCAGAACTTGAGCTGCAGACGGCTGAACACAAAGAGTTCGTCGTCTTTGATGGCGGCATTGGTCGTATTCCTTCTGACGCCTCCGAAGTGCGTCCGCTCAATGCCCAAACGGAAAAGGACATTGTCGTTCAGCCACCAGTTCAGCCCGGTACCATAGGAGAAAGCGCTACCGGCGCTACCGGCGGTATGCACATTTTCGTCCACATCAAGTCCACCGACGCGGGCGACAAGCTCGAATGCACCCCAAGTTCCTTTTGACCAACTGAAAGGTTTCGCGGGCGAGACACCACTGGGAGTGGATTTTTCGCCAGTGATCACCCAACCTCCAGACACGTTCCAGCCGTAATTGGTGACGTTCCTTGCGGCTGCGCCGGCATGCTCATAGTAATCGCCAATGAATTCCCCGACGACGCTGAACGCAGAGTAATACCAGCTTATAGCGGGAGCGAAACGAACGTGATCGCCTTTGGTCGTAAACGCAGCGGTGACATTTTGCTGCCCTGCACTCTTT
>JAITXH010000156.1 GCA_031284845.1 Puniceicoccales bacterium
TTTACTCTACCACCCCATTGGCAAGTTCTGCTCGCAACATCTATGGTATTTATCCCGAAGGAATGAATACATGGGAGACAACATTTACTCAATCACTGGATCGGGATTCAAACGGAATCGTTCTTTGGTGGCACCGCAACGAAAGTCGTAAGTCATGTTCGGTCAATGTTCTTATGCCAAATGGTCGCGGTTTTTTCCCTGATTTCATCATTGGGATTCGTGGGAGAAAAACTGAGAACAATGTTCTTCTTCTTGATCCCAAGTTTTATTTTGCAGACAAAGAGCAGCATCCGAAAGTTCAATCGGAGCACAAAATTTACGGGAAGGTGATGATAGTTTTTCAAGATCCTGCTAAACGTTGGTTCACTGTCACATGGGACTATAAAAAGGACGCACCTGTTGCGGAAAGAGAATTTCGTTTGAGTGATGCAGCAGGATTTTAAAAGTAAACGTTTTCATATTCTCAAATAAATTAAACACCATGTCCTCCGCAGCAGCCTATTTCGACTTCAAAGCCCCTGCTGACTTCCCCACGAAGCCGCCGGGGAAAGTCGGTGTCGCCCCTGCTTGTGGAGGAAGACGACAAGTTTTCCCAAGGCAATTCCTTTGCACGCACTCCGTGCTGCTGCCTTCTTGCTTAATCGCCTCCGATAATCCTCAGCACCCAATTTTTCATGCCCGATAAATCCAAGAACAAGGAACGTTCCATCCGCAGTTCTGCGGCAGAGTTTTTGAGGTTTTGCCGTTGCGACAGGCGAAGGAAATTTTAGCGGACAGGAATGTCTGCGCTCCCGGGTTGGGCAGAGTGGCACTTGGGGATGTGTCGTGCTCTCAGGCAGGCACGAATCAATATCCTTTTACCTTAAAGAGACTCGTCACACTCTCGTTGCTGTGGATACGCAAAATGGCATTGCCAAATAACTGCGCAATCGAAAGCACGGTTATCGGAAGTCCGTAATCCGCTTTTATCGGAGTCGAGTTGGTCGTGATAAGCTCGTCTATGGTGCCTTCCCGCAAGCGGGTGATGCCGATGTCGCCTAGCATACAATGGCTGACGAGGGCACGGACGGTTTTTGCCCCGTTTTGCTTGAGCAAACGCCCGGCAGCAACAAGCGTGCCGGCAGTCTCTGTCATGTCGTCCACGAGGATGATGTTGCGGCCTTCGACTTCTCCGACGAGATTTGTGGCTTCGACGGTGGTGGCGTTCATGCGGCGTTTTGCGACAAAGCCAAGGGGAAGATCAAGCATGTTGGCCATGGCGGAAGCGGCTTTCATGCCGCCGACATCAGGCGAAAATACGGTGGCATCTTTGAGATAATCTTTTTCGTGGATATAATTGTAAAATACGGGAGACGCAAAGAGATGGTCCACGGGGATGTCAAAAAACCCTTGAAGCTGCTGGGCGTGGAGGTCGAGGGTGAGCACGCGGTGAGCGCCGGCAGCGGTGAGAAGGTTGGCGACGAGCTTGGCCGTGATGGGCACGCGGGGCTGGTCTTTGCGATCCTGCCGGGCATACCCGAAAAAGGGTATCACGGCGGTAATGCGTTTGGCGGAGGCACGCTTCATGGCGTCAATCATGATGAGCAACTCCATGATGTGATCGTTGGCGGGGTTGCATGTGGGCTGGATGACATAGACATCGTCGCCGCGGATGTTTTCCTTGATCTGCACGAAGGTCTCGCCATCCGGGAAACGGTTGACTGTTGCGGAACCAAGGGGGACGCCCATGTGTTCGCAGATTTCTGCAGCAAGCGCCGGATGGGCGTTGCCTGTGAAGATTTTTAACAGCGGCGATGTGCTCATTGAATCAGGAAATTATGAGTGTGTGGGAGGTGTCTCTTCAATGCCAAGATGCTTTTCGATGCTTTTGACCCGTTTAAAAAGATCGGGGAGGCGCTTTCTGAGAACTGCAATTTTTTTCGCGGTAATGAGAGGCAATGCGGGGGAATCGAACATGATGGCTCCGGCGGGGATGTCGGAAAGGACGCCACACTGGGCAGCAATGCGGGCGCCGCGCCCGATGCGCAGGTGCCCGGCAAGGCCAGCTTGTCCGCCGAGCATGACGTAATCTTCCAAAATGGTGCTTCCGGCCATGCCGGATTGGGAAACGAGGATGCAGTGCCTGCCTGTCTGGCAATTGTGCCCGATCTGGACGAGGTTGTCTATTTTTGTGCCGGCACCGATACGGGTAACGGCAAAGCGGGCACGGTCTATGGTGCTGTTGGCTCCGACTTCTACGTCGTCTTCGAGCACGACGTTGCCGATTTGCGGTATCTTGCGGTGTGCGCCGTCCACGGTCTCAAAGCCGAAACCGTCGCCGCCGACAACAGCGCCGACAAAGAGTTTCACGCGGTCGCCGGTGACGCAGTAATCGGAGACGGTGGCGCGGGGCTTGAACCAGTTGTCGTGGCCGATGCGGGCGTCGCGCCCTATATGGCAATAGGCCTCGAGAATGGTATTATCGCCGATAACGGCACCGGCCTCGATAATGCAATAGGGGCCGATGTAGAGGTTTGCACCGAGCTTGGCGGCGGGGTCTATAAGTGCTGTGGGATGGATGCCGGGGGCGGGGCGGGGCCAGAGGCGCTCCTCGATGCGGGCGCAGACGGCGGCGAGCATGCGGGAGGGATCTGCAACGAAGAGAAATACCTGCCCGGGGCGGGGGGCGCCCGTGTAGTCCGGCGGGAGGAGGACGACGCTTGCGGCGGTCGTGGCGACTTCGGGGGTGTATTTGGGATTACCCAAAAAGGACAGATCTCCGGGGCGGGCCTCGGCGAGCGAGGCGAGGCCGGTGATGGCAGCGGCGGCCCCTGCACCCGCAATGCGGGACGGGGCGACGAGCGCTGTCAATTCATCCAGACTAAAGGAGATGTCCATGTACCCCGGTATTAGCGGCGCGGCGGGAGCGTGGCGGGAGTGGCTCCGGATGTTGCTGCGGGGGCAGAGGGGAGGGCCGGCACAGCGATGCTTGCAGCATAGGCGGCGTTGAGGCGCTTGACGACTTCATTTGTTAAATCCAATTCGGGAGCGGCAAAAAGGACACCTGCGACGGTATAGGTGCTGCTCAGGACAAGATCTACGCCTTTTTCTTTGGCGAGGGCATCCACCACAGGACGGATTTCGCCGACGATGGTGCGCGTGTTATTCATGCTGCGCTGCTGGAGAATATTATCGGATTCCTGCTTGGCGCGGGTGAATTCGGTGCGGCGTTGCTCGAACTCGCGGATCTTGCCTTCGGCGAGTGTGCGGGCATTGGTTTTGCCTTGTTCGCTGAGCACTGGGCTGGCAGCGTCGCGGCGCGCTTTTTCGATCTCGGCCGCCAGAGCTTCGAGTGCCTGATACTTGCCGGTTTCGGCCTGCCGCGCGCGTTGGGCATCGTCTTCCAGAGCTTTGGTGACCTCGACCGCTTTTTGGTACTGTTTAAAAACGGCCTCCATGTCCACAGTAGCGACCCTGGGGGTCTTTTGAGCCTGAGCGGTGCCGCAAAAAGCAAAGGTCGCCAAGCAGAGAGCAAACAGAAGTTTCTTCATAATGATTGAGTAGTGGTTGTTATTTGGAATGTTCGGAAAAAAAGACAATCAAAACACGGTGCCGAATGAAAAATTAAAGCGGACGCCGTCGTCGTTATCCTTG
>JAITXH010000220.1 GCA_031284845.1 Puniceicoccales bacterium
CTGCGAACCCGGCGGGGATGAACAGAATACAACCAGCGACATAGAGGCCGAGGCCGACGAGAATGCTCCGTTTGTAATTAAAGCGGTTCAGGAAGAGCGCAGCCGGAATGGCCATCACGCAGTAGCCGCCGTAAAAGGCAAAGGGCACCAGCGAGCTTTGGAAGTGCGAGATCAGGAACGATTCCTTGAACGCCGCGACCATCGGGTTCGTGATGTCGTTGGCGAAGCCCCAGAGCGCGAAAAGCCCCGTGACGAGGATAAAGGCCGTAAGCATCCCCGCGGGGATGACTTTCGGCGCGGTTTGGCCGTCCGACGCGGAAGCGTCGGGCGGAGTGGTTGGGTTGTCTTGCTGACTCATGTGATGGTTAGTGAGATGGGTTGTGAGAGAAGAATTAAAGATGAAAAATTAAAAATTAAAAATGGAATCTCAAAAACTGGAAATCCGGGTTTCGCGGCAAACGATTTTTCCCTCGTTCGCGGTGCGAAACACGGATTCCCCCAATTTTTAATTTTTCATTCTTAATTTTTAATTCGAACTATTGCTGAATAACGCCGTTTTCGTCCCAGAGGACACGCCAGTCATCATGGTTGCCCCAAAGGAAAACCTGCCCTTTGATGAGGCGGCAGTTGCGGTCTATCTTGGCGATGTCGGCTAACTCGGCGGCGGTGAGCGGATCGCTCGTCACGGCAGCGAGATTGGAATGGATGTTGCGGCGTTTGCTGGAGAACGGAATGGGAGCCTGCCCGCGTTGCACGGCCCACTTCAAACAGATGAGCGCGGGGTGGACGCCGTGCGCGGCGGCAATGCGCAGGATGACGGGGTCGGTGAGCGGGTCGGTGTCCTCCGGTGTGCGGTCACGCTCGGGGCGCCCAGGCGAGCCGAGCGGACAATAGCCGATGGGGACGATGCCGTTGGCGCGCACGTAGTCGAAGAGCTCAGGTTGCTGGAAGTGCGGATGCAGCTCCATCTCGTTCACAGCGGGTTTGATTTCGGCGTCGCGCAAGATGAGTTTCAACTTGGGGACGGTGACGTTGGAGGTGCCGATGTGACGCACCTTGCCGCTCTTTTGCAATTTCTCCAACTGGCGCCACGTCTTGATGAAGTTTTCGTGGATGTAGGGCTTGGCATCGGCACTGCGCGAGGAGACGTCGCAGCCGGGCGGGTGGAAATTCGGGAAAGGCCAGTGGACAAGATAGAGGTCGAGGTAGTCCAGCCCGAGGTCGCTGAGCGATTTCTCGAAGGTGGGGATGACATCAGCCTCGGCGTGTTTGTCGTTCCAGAGTTTGGAGGTGATCCAGAGGTCTTCACGGCGGATGCCTGTGCCGGGCGCGAGGATAGTTTTGAAGATGGGACCAATCTGGTGCTCGTTGCTGTAAACAGCGGCGCAGTCGAAATGGCGGTAGCCGATTTCGGCAGCACCGAGCACGGCAGCGGCGACTTCAGTGGCGCTGACATGGTCAGAGCCGAAGGTGCCCATGCCGATTGCTGGCATTTTTGCGCCACTGGCGAGAGTGCGCTGCGGAACGAGCGCCGGGTTGATAGCATCGGGTGCGTGTGGATTGAAGGATGACATAATGGAAAAGTGTGTGTGTTCTGTGTGTTTGCTGTATCGTGAATGGCGGCAGGCCTTATTTCGCTTCCGCGTTTTTCAGTGCTTCGTATTGCTGCAACACCGCCTCGGGGCCGACATACTTACCGTCAACATAGCTGTGCGCGACAACCTCATCATTTTCGTTGAGCAAGACCAAACAGGGAATGCCTCTTCCGGCGTATTTCTTCTTGATGGCCTTGGTCGCGTTGGAGCTGAGCTTGAGGCCATGCCATGGCATCTTATCCTGCTTCATGTAGCCAGTCATAGCCTCTTGATTCCTGTCACTCGAGACGAAGAGCAGATCAAAGTCCCCGTCTTTTTGTTTTTTGTTATAGAATTCGACCAAGCTGGGCGTGAATTTCCGGCAAGGTGGACACCACGAGGCGGAAAAATAAATAAAAAGGTATTTTTTTTGTCGCATGGTAGCGACATCGGCCTTGCCTTGCGCGTTGATCACAGAGGCTTTTACGCTGTCCAACAATGCCTTGTGGTATGAGGACGAAGCAGCGGCAGCCGGCACGGCATCAGCGTGTGTAAATGCCACCGGCGAGATAGCAAGAAATGCGAGGAGTAAGAGTTTTTTCATAGACGTGTTCTTTCAGATTTATACGAGAGCGAAAAAAATGCGTTGTTCACGCGATCGGCGTGACACCTTTTTTGAGGAGAATGTTTCCGTATTTGGCAGTCTCACCGGTGAGGACGACGGCGAAGGCTTTACGAGTGCGTTCGTAGAAGGCAAAACGTTCTATGCGTGTGATGGCCGGAGCCTTAGGGGCGTGCTTTTTGATGGGCACAAGATAGGAACTTTCGACAGCGGGGTCGAGCACATCGCCGCCATTGGCGTCCATCATCACCAACGGATCGCTCACGTAGGTATCTACCGCGAAGAGCGGTAAAATGGCGTCGAGCAGGCCGGGGATACGCAGCCCGTCGGCACGCAACACGCGGCTGTTAAAGCTCTCGCCGGGGAAGTGGGCGTCGGCAAGGACGATTTCATCGCCGTGGCCCATACGGGAGAGCACAGCGAGGAGTTCAGGGCTAATGAGGGGAGAGATTCCGATGAGCATGACGAATGAGGAAAAACTGGAGCAAAAGAAACAACAAGACAAGAGAGAATCCTGGATACGGAACAACACAACTATAAAACGTCCGACAGCCCTTCAGAGATCTTGCCCACCTCTGAAGAATAGGGTGCACACGCGTCTCGCGTGTCACAGAAGCCGTCTCGGCTTCCTTTTGAAGGTCGCGCGTAGCGCGGTAATCGTAATTCTCGTCCGTTCCACATCTCCTTCTTAGCGCCGGGCTGGCTGTGCAGAGACACAAAAAACCGCCGGGAAACTCTCCCGGCGGTTTTTTGAGCGGACATCAGCCCACTCGCTACGCGCCGCTTATTCAGCGACGGCAGGCACGGCAGCGGCAACCGGAGCGACCTCGATGACGGCGGCTTCAAAGAAACGCTTTTCTTTAACCTTGGTCGCCTTCTTGCCAAGACGGTCGCGCAGGTAATACAAGCGCGCCTTCATCGGCACAGATTCGCGGTCCACGACGACTTTCTCAATCAGAGGACTGTGAACAGGGAAAACGCGCTCGACGCCTTCGCCATAGGAAATGCGGCGCACGGTGAACGTCTCCGATATGCCTCCTCCTTTGCGGGCAATAACGATGCCGGCGAATACCTGCACGCGCTCTTTGTCGCCTTCGCGGACTTTAGTGTAGACTTTTACCCCATCGCCTACCTTGAAATTATCCCGGCCACTTTTAAGCTGGGAGGCGCTGACGGAATTGATGATTTGCTGACTCATGTTGGTTGTTTTTTCGAAAAAAGATCTGGCCGCCGTTCCCGGGTTTTGGCGACTTGCTGTTCGTGCCGCCACCGGGCAATCGCGCCGTGATCTCCGGAGAGAAGCACTGGCGGGACCGGCATACCGCGGAAATCCGCGGGCCGTGTATATTGCGGAAAGGAGAGGAGACTGTTGTTGAAGCTGTCTCCGGTCAAGGAATTTTCTTCACCAAGGACGCCGGGCATTTGCCGGGCTATACAATCTACGAGCACGGCGGCGGCGACGGTGCCGTTGGTGAGCACGTAATCGCCGATGGAAATCTCTCGGGTAATGAGGGTGTCGCGCACACGCTGGTCTATGCCTTCGTAGTGGCCGCTCACGAGGACGAGGTGCTGCCCGGTGCTCAGCGTGCGTGCGAGCGGGTTGGTGAGCGGCTCGCCGTCGGGACACAGATAAATGACTTGAGAAGTGGGAGTGCGCACGGACTCAATGGCGTCAAAAAGTGCCTGAGGGCCTAATACCATCCCTGCACCGCCGCCAAATGGGGTGTCGTCCACGCGCTTGTGTTTATCCTGCGCCCAGTCCCGGATGTCATGCACGGCTATCTCAAGGATCTTGTTGTCCACAGCACGTCCCAAGATGCTTTCGGCAAAGAATCCTTCGATCATCTTTGGAAAGAGTGTGAGCAGGTCTATGCGCATGGATGGCGGACGGAGTGGCTGTCTGTCGTTTCGCGGGGACAAAAAACAGCGTTGCTCCCCATGGGGGGCAACGCTGCACGAAAAGGTTGTTGCGAATCAGGCCGCCGCAGTTTCCACCGGGGCGGGAACGATTTTGCGGGCGCGTTTGATGAGCGAGCGAGCGGTGTCAGACGGCTGGGCACCAACGCTCAGCCAGTGTTCGACACGGTCGAGGTTGAGGTTGATCGCGACTTGCTTGCCCGTGGCTGCGCGGGGCGTATAAGTACCGAGGATCTCGATAAACCGACCATCGCGGCGGGTAGTGCTTTCGCAGGCCACCAAGCGGTAGTTCGGAGCGTGTGTGGAGCCGTGGCGTTGGAGACGAATGCGGACCATGTTGTTTTTTTTGCGTGAATTTGTTGTGTGAAAAAAGGATTCCCGTTTTTTGGGAGGCGACAAAGACAGCCAGTCGGTGATGTTTGTCAAAAGTTTTTTTTACGAAAATTGAAAAGTCGGGAATACGCTGCCTTTTCCAATGATTCTTCCTTGCCTTTCTGTTCATGGGAAAGATGTGGGTATTTCTCTCTTAAAACAAGGCCTTCACATTCCTTGTGTCCATTTCTTTCCTTCGTGTGGATACCGCACCTTTCCATCCTTCCAATCCTGTCGTTGCCTCTGCTTGTGCAGGGCGGCAGCAAAACGGTTTTTCCCTCGTTACAGCATTGCTGGTGATGTCTCTGCTGCTCTCGCTCGCGCTGGCCGGTGCCGGGTTGCTCTCAATTGAGCTTCGTGGCACTAGCTCATATGCGGCACGGGCGCAAGCGCGGCTCAACGCCAAGGTCGCCGCTCGTCTCGCTCTCGGCGAACTCCAGATGCGGATGGGGCGCGACAGGACGGCGTCAATCCCTTTCCCGGGACATGACGGGTGGGTGGGGGCGGCAGACACTCCGGCCTCTCCGTCGCATGATATTCCCGTTCCGGTGCCGCTTGTGTCCGGCTTCGTTTTTCTGGAACAGCCCGGTGAGCCGCCGTTTGGCTGGGCCGAGATTGAGCGGGAAAGTGTGCCGCCCTCACGCGTCTTTCCGGCTGTGCGGGTGCCGTGGGTGGAAGCTGGTGCCCTGAATACGAACGGGCGCTTTGCCTATTGGGTGCAGGACGAATCGCAAAAAGCAGATGCCGGCACATTTGAAACGCGCAAATCTCAGGCATTGCCGGACATTCAGGCACGGCGGCAGTTAAGCTCGCCGCGGCACGTCTTTGACTCCCTGTGGCCCGTGCGGCGCGATGACCGCCAGAGCTGGAGCGAAAATCTCTCCGCCGCCTTCACCTGGCGCCAATTATTGTTGGCGTGGAACTACGGGAGCGTGAGAAACGAACCGCCCCCTCCTCTCCATCCGCGCCTGCATACGCGGGCTTCCCGGGGCGTGCTCGCCGACAGCGCCAGCGGTGGCTTGCGCATCAATTGGGACCAGCGGCCTGCGGGCAAAATATCCGATGCCGACCTGCCCTGTGAACGCGCCTTATGGGAAGACTTCCTGCACCCGCCGCCGGCGTTTGCCGGAAAACCTTCGGCGGGGCTGCAAGTGACGGGCATGAAGCCGGCCTCGCTCTTGCGCCGCTTCCCGGTATTGTCCGGGCTGCGGGTGCGCTTTGGGGTCTTTCACTCGCATCACGACGCCTACAACCGGACACGCTTCCACTGCGAGGTGCAACTGTGGAACCCCTACCCTTTCCCGCTCACATGCACGGAAAAGGACTTTATCGGTCTTCTTGATTTTGAGAAAATGCCGACCCTCACCGTCTCAAACCTCAATACCGGCGCGACAATGGCCGTGGATATGAGTGCATTTCCCATGGGCAAATTCGGAGTCCAGCAGACACCAAGCGATGGTACCGTCAATGCCAACCTGCTCTTCTCTGGCACTCCGCCCAAAGGCATGGCAGCGCAGGGCTTGCTCGCCGGCGAGGTCTATAACTTTTTCATGCCCTCCCCTGCTGCGCAACCGGAGGGGCTTGCCCGGACACTTTCGGCTGTGAAATGGTATATCCAGTCCGACCCCAAGAAACCAGCCACCCCGCCTGCAAGCGCCACGGAAGGCAACTGGCTGCACGCCACGCACCAGATTGAAATCAAAGGCGAAATGCCGACCGGGGGCGTCACCTTGCACATCCGCCAGGCAAAGGGAAAGTTCTCCACAGGCATCCCCTCACGAGAATACTCTGATCCGGTGCTCACCCTTAAAAACCTCCCGTTTGAAAATTTCAAAATCCTCGTCACCGGCGCAGAATTTGACCGCCCGGACAGCACCAGCTACGTCGTCTCAGAGGCCCGTTTCGGCCTTTCACTCCGCTTGCGCACAAATAATCCAGACCGCATCGCCAAAGCATTGGAATCGCTTGATCCGCGCGAACCCGTGTTGGACTTCAATGATCCGGCGGTATCTGCGCTCTACGAAGTCATCACCGATGTCGTGAATGGCCGGGATGTGCCGTTGGCGACAACGCCTGCGGAAAGTTTCTGGTGGGACGCCGGAGTAAACAGCCACGAAGCCACTGGCAGCGGAGAGGCTTTTGCCGATGTGCGTGCGCTTGATCGGCCTATCGCGGCTGCCCCGTTTTCGACTGGTGCGCTGCGGCATTTGCCTCGCGAGCAGGCGAGTGCTGGGGCGCTGAACCCCAAATATCCCGCTGGACGCGAAGCGGATGCCGCATGGTTCGACCACGCCTTTTTCGCCGGGGTATGGCATGCAGCCGAAGAGGCCACCCTCGCATCGCCTGTTGATGGCCTCAAGCGCCCTTGGTCGCGGAATCCGTGGTTGGAGCCATTGCAGAAAAACCCGCCTGACCGCGGCGACCCCGACGGTGCTCCACCCGGCCCAGGCCCTCTGGAATCCAGCATCCCGAGTCTGAGCGATGCGGCAGCGCACTGTCTCTTGCGCGGCACGTTCAACGTGAACTGCCGGGAGGCGGAGCCTTGGCGTCTGGTGTTATCCCGCACGTTGCCCGCCTGGAGACGATGCCCGGCGCAAAACGAGACAGCGGCTCCGGAGGCGAAAGATTTGAGGAACGTCTTGTTCCGGCTACCGTTTGGAGCCGACCAACCGCGCCAAAACGGTGAAAATGACAGTGCCCAGCCCGACGAAGACCTGCGCACCGCGGGAGAAGTCTTGCGGGCACGCAGCGAAGGCATGCAGGGTTTCCGCGCCTTGGACTTTGCCCGGTGTGATAAGCTGGCGGAGGAACTGGCAGCGGCGGTCAGGCGCTATCAGGACAAGGCAGGCGGCGTTGGATTTCACAGCCTGCGGGAGTTTGCCATGAGCGGCGTGCTTGCCGAGGCCATCGAACGCTCCGGATGCAACACAAAGGAAGCCATGGGGAAAGTCCCCGCGCCAGTATCTCCCTTGCACATCAATCCCGGCGACATACTGGAGTCCATTCTTCCGGCGCTCTCCGCACGCGGCGACACCTTCAATGTCCGCGTGCGCGGCGCGGTGCTTTCACTCGCCGGCAAAGAATTAGCGCACGCCGATGCCGAAGTGGAAATTCAGCGTTTCCCGGAATTTTTCGATGCCTCTCAAGCACCAATGAGCATCATGGAGAGCCTGTCTGTGCAAAATCAGATTTTCGGCAGGCGTTTCAAAGTTGTCTCTTGGCGCTGGCTGGATGCAGACGAACGGTGAGGCGGCAGCGGCAACAAAAGTGCCACCCGCGTTCTGCTCCCCCCCCACGCCATGCCCGATCGCTTGCGAACATTTCGCAGTTGAGAGCAAGGCACCCGCTGCTAAGTTGGCGCACACATGTCTCCAACTTCTCTTTCCGATCAACTTTTCAACGAAATCCTTCTGGCCCGACAGCGCGTCTATGCCGTGTCCGGCCCGACCCCTCTGGAAATCATGAATGCCGAGTCACTGCCTTTCCGCCTCTTTCTCAAACGTGAAGACCTCGGCCCGATCAAGGCCTACAAATGGCGCGGCGCGTATAACCGCATGGCCCTCCTGACACCCGAAGAGCGCGTGCG
Source organism: Puniceicoccales bacterium (assembly GCA_031284845.1). Classification (GTDB taxonomy): domain Bacteria; phylum Verrucomicrobiota; class Verrucomicrobiia; order Opitutales; family UBA953; genus CALNBE01. The sequence continues at coordinate 8,072 of JAITXH010000220.1, forward strand.
CGGCGTGATAACCGCCTCAGCGGGCAACCACGCCCAGGGCGTCGCCCTCGCCGCCAGCCTGCTCTGCGTGCCAGCCCGCATATACATGCCACGCCCGACTCCCGGCGTAAAGCAGGACGCCGTGCGGCGCTTCGGCGGGGCACTCGTGGAAATCGTCCTGCACGGGGACTCCTTTGATGCAGCCAGACAGACTGCCGCCGAAGACGCGGAGGCATCGGGGCGCACATTTATCCACCCCTATGACGACCTCTATGTCATGGGCGGACAAGGGACGCTCGCCGATGAGATCGTGATGTCGGGCAAAGGGCCCTTTGACGCCGCACTGCTTCAAATCGGAGGAGGAGGCATGGCCGCCGCCGCTGCCTGTTGGCTCAAGCGCCAGTATCCGGGCATCCGCATCTTCGGCGTGGAGGGCGAAGGGCAGGCCAGCATGAATGCCGCCATCGCTGCCGGGCAACCCGTCGAGCTTGAGCATGTGGACATCTTCTGCGACGGCACAGCGGTAAAAAAAGCCGGAACGCTCACCTATGCACTTTGCAGTGAACTCGTGGATGAATACGTAAACGTAAGCAACGGCGAGGTGTGTTGGGCCATGCAGAGCATATGGGAATCCAACCGCATCATCACCGAGACATCGGGTGCGCTCGGCGTAGCCGCCGCCCTCAAGCTGGGCAACCGGCTGGCCGGGCAAAACGTCCTCACGATTTTGAGCGGCGCAAACATAGACTTCGGCATGTTGAGCTACATCACGCGCAACAGCCACATCGGCGGAGGCATGCGGCGCAGCCTGCG
>JAITXH010000202.1 GCA_031284845.1 Puniceicoccales bacterium
CTTCATCTTTCAGAAAATGCGTTTCGGTGGCCGGGCCGGGCGAAGCGGGGAGGGCGATGGGCGGGAGGAGCGCGGAGAAGAGGAGAAGGAGAACGCTTTTTGCTAAGTGCGGAAACATGGGAGGAATTTTGAATTAAAAATGAAAAATGAAAAATTAAAAATGGAGGTCTGCATATCTTACGGGAGAGGGAAAGCCGCGTAATCCGGGGATAAAACGAGGATTTTTTTGGTCCACGAATTCCACGAATTAGATTTGGAAGATTACGCTTCTTTTGAAGAAAGATTATGTAAATGTTTGTTGAATTTATTTATGAAACATCCTGATAATCAGTGCAATCTGTGGGTGATTGGTTTTGTGCTTCAGGGAGACAAGAAATTCGTGTAATTCGTGGATAAACAAGAGGTTTTGATTTTCCTAATCCAGCAAGACAGGCAGCCAAACGCATGAGGATTAGGTTTATGGTTGGAATTTCCTGAAATCTTGCGCACACACAGAGCCGAAAAAAAGCACTGATAATGAACACCGCACCCATACCCGAATCCCAGCCGGCACCTGCTCTCCGCCTCCCGCGCCCGAGACGGCTGGCTCCGGATTTGCTGGGCAGTTGGGTCTATGCGCTGGTCGTCATCCTGCTGGCTTTGCAGGTGGTGGCGCTGGCGGTTTTGGATATTTTGTGATCTTACTGCGGCGGGGGCCCGTCCGCTTGTTTGCTCACTTTGTCCAGAAAGGCTCCTATCCTGTCGCAGGCGCGGATGATGTTTTCGTAACTCGTGGAGTAGCTGGCCCGGCAAAAACCTGCGCCTCCGGGTCCGAAGGCCGTGCCGGGCACCATAGCTACCTTTTGCTCCTGAAGCAGGCGTTTGGCAAATGTCATAGAGTCCAATCCCGTGCTTGAAATGCAGGGAAAGGCGTAGAAGGCACCGCGCGGCAGATGGCACCTCAGACCGAGTTCATTGAAACGGCGCACGATCACGTCGCGCCGTTCGCGATATTTTTCCCGCATGCGCAGCATATCTTCCCGCCCGTTGGTCAACGCTTCTATGGCCGCTTCCTGACTGACGATCGGGGCGCACATGATGGCGTATTGATGCACCTTCAGCATGGCGTCCAGCACTCCTGCGGGGCCGCATGCATAACCTACGCGAAAACCGGTCATCGCAAATGCCTTGGAGAAGCCGTGCAAAAATACCGTGCGCTCGCGCATCCCGGGCAGGCTGGCGATGCTGGTGTGGACTCCCTCAAAGGTAAGCTCGGAGTAAATCTCGTCGCTGATGACAAGGAGGTCTTTTTCCTCTGCGAAGGCTGCGATTTCCTCCAGTAGCGCCTTATCGGCTGTGCCGCCGGTGGGGTTTGTCGGGAAATTCAACAACAGTGCCTTGCATCCCGGTTGCCACGCGGCACGCAGGGCATCCGCGGTCAGCGCAAAGTTGTTTGCCGCACTCGTAGGCACGCTGATCGCCGTGGCGTGGCAAAGGGCGATACCCGGTGCGTAAGAGACGTAGCATGGCTCGTGGTAGAGCACTTTGTCTCCGGGATTGAGAATGGCCCGCAGGAGGATGTCCATTGCCTCGGAGACGCCTATCGTCACGAGTATCTCGATTTCCGGGTCGTATTCCGGCCCGTAGTTTTGCGCGACGTAGCGGGAAATCGCTTCGCGTAGCGCCTTCAGCCCCCGGTTATCCGTGTAGCTGGTCTTGCCTTTTTCGAGCGCACGCATGGCGACTTCGCGGATGCCGTAAGGCGTTACGAAATCGGGTTCGCCGATGCCGAGTGAAATTGCATCGCGCATTTGCGAGACTATCGCGAAGAAGTCGCGGATGCCCGACTTTGGCAGGCATCCCACATGGTGCGCCACAAAACGTGAAGAAGTGTCCATCGTTCGTTATGTTGTCTGGCGTGGGTGGGGTTACGGGCTGACGGTGGGTTTGTCGGGGTCGTAGCCGCCGTTTCCGATGATATAGCCTTGCTCTTTGTAAGCGCGTAACATAAAGCAAGTTGCGGTTGACTGCACGCCTTCGATTTTCGCCAGCCTGTCGTGGACAAAGGAGGCCACCTTGCGCAGGTTGGCGTCTTTGACGATAACGAGGAGATCAAATGCTCCCGACAGGAGATAACAGGTCTCGACCTGTTCAAACTGGCTGATGCGCTCGGCGATCTGGTCGTAGCCGAAGCCGCCTTGCGGGCGCACCTTCACCTCGATGAGAGCACGCACGTTCTTGTCTTCTTCAAAGTCGGGGTTGAGCACGGCGCGCCAGCCGAGGAAGATACCTGCCTCTTTGATTGCGGCAAATTGCGCGTCCACTTCGGCCTGGGGCAAGGCCAGTATCTGGGCTAACTGGGCGGCGTCGAGCGGTTCGCCTTCGAGCAAAAGTTTGAGCACGGCATTCATTGGAGAAAAACTGGTTATCTTGAAAAGTGACCGCTTCGATATGTGTAAACGCAGGCGCATAGCGAGAGAATCTTGCCAGCGCCGGCGCAAAGGAAAAACCGCGCATCTTCTTTTTCAGCTTTTCAGCTTTCCGATTTTATTATTTTTGTCCTCCCCTGTGTCTGAATCCAAAATCATCGAAAAGGCCAACGTCCTCCTTGAGGCTCTGCCGTATATCCAAAAATTCCGCAGCAGCATCTTCGTCATCAAATATGGTGGCAGCTTCATGGATGACCCTAATCTCGAGGTGCGCGCCAGTGTCGCCCTCGACATCGTGTTCCTCGCTGCGGTGGGCATACAGACGGTAGTCGTGCATGGCGGCGGGAAGGCTATCACGCGCGCCATGGAGGCCTCCGGAATCAAGTCCGAATGGCGCAACGGGATGCGCGTCACGAATGCGGAAACGGTCAAGATCGTCGAGCAAACGCTGAATTCGGAAGTGAACAAGGAAATCTGTGGAATCATCCGCAAAAGCGGAGGCCAGCCCAAGGGCATCGCGGGCAACGCCGTGTGTCTCTGCGAAAAGCTTTACGGTGCGGATGCAGAGGGCAATCCGGTGGACATCGGCTTCGTGGGCAACATCAAGTTTGTCCGCACGAAGATCATCAAGAAGGCACTTGCCGAGGGCTTCATCCCCGTGGTGTCGCCTATCGCGCTCGACGAAGATGACCAGCCCTACAATACGAATGCCGATGTGGCTGCTGCCGCTGTGGCCAGTTCACTCCGGGCGCGCCGTCTCGTCTTCATGAGTGATGTGCCTGGTCTGCTCGCCGACCCGAAGGATCCGGAATCGCTCATTTCGACACTGCCTGTGGGGCAGGTGGAAAAACTCAAGCGCGATGGCGTAATCGCCTCGGGCATGATCCCCAAGGTGGACAGTGCCGTCAAGGCGCTGCAAAACGGTGTGAAGCGCATTCACTTCATTGACGGGCGTGTGCAGCACAGCCTGTTGCTGGAAATCTTTACGGACAAGGGTGTCGGCACGGAAATCGTGCACGGTGGTGCTTGAGCCGGTGCGTGCCGGAGGCCCCGGTCACACGTCCAAATCCGGCCACTCGACGAGCTTGCGGTGTAGAGTGCGGCGTGAAATCCCCATCAGCGCCGCCGCCTTGGTGCGGTTGCCTTTGGCCTCAATCAATGCCTGCCTCAACAGGCGCTTTTCGTTTTCTTCGCGGGAAAGCGGCCCTTTGGCCGTTGCTACGCTCTCGCCGCTGCTTCCTGTCGCTGTGCTGGCGGCGGCGTGGAAACGCGGATCGAGGTCGTATTCGCCAAGCTCGGCTCCGGAGCGCATCACGACGAGATTTTCGCAGAGATTGCGCAATTCCCGGATATTGCCCGGCCAGGCATAGGCTGCCAGCAGGCGTTGCGCATCGGGCCGGAGCGAGGGAATGCGCAGGTTGTTCTCTTTTGCGAAAAGCTGGAGGTAGTGGCTGAGCAGGAGCGGAATGTCGTCCGGGCGCTCCCGGAGCGCAGGTAACTTGATTTGCACGACGCTCAGGCGGTAAAACAAATCTTCGCGGAAGGTGCCCTTTGCCGCCATTTCTTCCAGATTCTTATTCGTTGCGCACACGAGGCGTGCATCCACTTGCACGGGCTTTTGCGAGCCGAGGCGTTCCAGCGTGCGCGTCTCCAGGAAGCGCAGCAGTTTCACTTGTGTGGCGGCGTCTATTTCGCCGATTTCGTCTAAAAAAAGTGTGCCGCCATCCGCTGCTTCAAAGCGCCCCACGCGCCGCTCAACTGCGCCCGTGAAGGCTCCTTTTTCGTAGCCGAATAATTCGCTCTCCAGCAGGTTTTCCGGAAGCGCTGCGCAATGGACCGGGATAAATGGCCCCGACGCACGCGGGCTGTTCTGGTGTATCATCTGCGCAAAAAGCTCTTTGCCCGTGCCCGTTTCGCCTAGCAGGAGCACACTCGCACGGGCCTGTGCCACTTGCCTCACCTGCTCTACGACGCGAGTGAGGGCACCGCTGTTGCCGATGATGCCTGCGAGGTTGAATTTCTTGTCCAGGCGCCGGTGCAGTTCTTTGTTTTCCTCCACCACGTTTCGCGTTTGCAGGGCGCGTTGGATGACGATTTCCAGCTTCTCGAGGTTGACCGGTTTGGGAAGGAAATCGCAGGCGCCGCGCCGCATCGCTTCGACAGCCGTCTCCACGTTGCCGTAGGCTGTCATCATGATGCACACGGGGCGTTCCGGCAGCGAGAGCGCCTTGTCTATCACACTCAGGCCGGATTTGCCCGCCATGCGCAGGTCAGTCAACACGACATCAAATTTCTCGCTGTCGAGGAGACGGAATGCTTCCTCGGCGTCGCGGGCGAGAAACAGCTCATAGGCCCCTTCGAGGGCGGCACTCAGGCCCTCGCGGGTGTTTTTTTCATCGTCCACAATAAGGATGGTCTTCGGTGTCATATGGAGAATGTGATGTTAAGGTTGTCGCGTTGCGAGTTTATCCCAGAGCCTGGTGGCGCGGACGGCAAGCGCGGCCCTCGCTTTTCCCACTTCTGCCAGACGGGCGCGCAGGTTCTCGTTGGCGATGGCCGAGAGGTCGTCGAGATTATAAAGATAGACGCCGGGGGTCGCCGCCGTCTCGGGGGAAAAATTGCGCGGCATGCCCAGATCTATGAGGAACAAGGGGCCGTCCGTGCGCGCTTGCGCGGCAGCGTGCGCTCTCGCCTGTGTCACGAGAGGAGAAGTCACGGAGGAACAGCCGATGATGATGTCATGGCGTGCCAGCGAATCCAGAGCTGTGGACAGTTCCACGGCGGCTCCGCCGGTCTCGGCGGCCAGCGCCCGCGCATTGTCGAAAGTGCGGCTCGCCACGGTGAGGGCGCGGGCACCGCGTGAGACAAATGCCTGTGCGGTCTTGCGGCCTGCTTCGCCGGTGCCGAGCACGAGCACGCGGCAGTCTGCCGGATTGCCGAAGATGCGTGCTGCCAGTTCCACGGCGACATTGCCCACGCTCACTTGCCCGCCGCCGATACCGGTGTAGGTGCGAACCCATGCGGCTGCTTGAAAACTTTTTTGAAAAATGCGGTTGAGCACGGCACCTGTGGTATGGCGTGCCAGCGCGTCTGCGTAGGCGTCTTTCACCTGTCCCGTGATCTCCGTCTCTCCTACCATCTGGGAGTCTAGCCCGGAAGCCACCTGGAAAAGGTGCTCGAGCGCGGCACACCCCTCCAGCCACATGCCGTGCGCGGCGACAAGCGCTACGTCGAGTGTCTGGTGCTCTGCAAGGAGGCTCTGGATGGCGGCGGGCGGCGGGAGCGCCATGCCTGCCGCAGCCGCCACATAAATCTCCAGTCGGTTACAGGTGCCAAGCACGAGTGCTTCCGCCACATTGGGCAGCGCAAGCAGGCGTCCGTAAAAAGTGGAAAGATCTTCCGGTGCCAGTGCCAGCTTCTCACGCATCGCCAGCGGCGCTGTCCCGTGGGTACAGGCCAGTGCTGCAAAAAAAACGTCTCCGGAGTGCGTGTTCACGGTGTCGTAACGGGCCGGACTGATTGGGCCGGTGGCGTGTGTTCTCCGCGCCGGGCGGCATTGGCCGGCCAGAGTGTGAATAGTGCCACGGCAAACAGTGCCAGCGATATGCGGGCGAAGCGGATGCTGCGCAGGCGGTCTCTCCTGCGCAGAAACAATACCGCCGCATAACCGAGCCAGACCAGCGACGCACAGGTGATTTTGAACTCCGTTGCCGGTGTCCATGTCGCCGGCGTCCAGGTCGCGACTCCGGCGAGCATACCCAGCGTGAGCATGCAGACTCCGGCACCGAGCAGTTGCACGCCTGCACGATCCACTTGGCGCAATGACGGCAAAAACCGGAAAATCCCCGTGAACCGCCGATGCTCAAGGCTGTGGTTTTGCAGCATAAAGACGAGAGAGTTCAATGCCTGCGCGGCAAACACGCAGTAGCTGAGGATGACCATTAGCAA
>JAITXH010000010.1 GCA_031284845.1 Puniceicoccales bacterium
GTTTGTCGGGATATACGCCGACACATCGCCAGCCTGCGTTTCGATGATGGGCAGCGCCGTAAGCGAACCTTTGCCGGCGAGCCGTGCTGCACGTTCCAGCAGGCGGCTGTGCAGGTAAAATACGTCGCCCGGATAGGCTTCGCGCCCTGAAGGGCGTTTCAAGATCAGCGAAATCTGGCGGTAAGCCACGGAGTGTTTCGAGAGGTCATCGTAGATGATGAGTGCATCCATGCCGTTTTCCATAAACCACTCGCCTATGGCGGCACCGGAAAACGGAGCAATGTATTGGTTGCAAGCGTTGTCGGCGGCGGGGGCGACGACGATGATGCTGTATTCCAGTGCGCCCGCTTTATCCAGGGCACCGATGGTGCGGGCGATGGACGACTGCTTTTGGCCGATGGCGACGTAGATTGAGTAAATGGGGCGGAATGCGGGATCGCCCGAAGCGAGGCCGACGCGGTTGATGTTCGCCTGATTGATAATGGTGTCTATGGCGATGGTGGTCTTGCCCGTGGCGCGGTCGCCGATGATGAGTTCGCGCTGGCCGCGCCCGATGGGAATCATGGCGTCAATGGCCATGATGCCGGTCTGCACGGGTTGGTCAACGGACTTGCGGGCGATGATGCCCGGAGCGATGCGCTCCACGGGGTAACGCTCCGTCGTCGCAATCGGCCCCTTGCCATCCACGGGTTGGCCGAGGGCATCCACCACGCGACCGAGCAACGACTTGCCGACAGGCACACTCAAGAGGCGTCCGGTGGTGCGCGCTTCCATCCCTTCTTTGAGACCGGAAATGTCGCCCATGATGACGGCACCGACATTATCTTCGGCCAAATTGAGCGCGATGCCGTAAAGTCCGCCGGGGAACTCTATCATTTCGTTCATCATGGCACCGGAGAGTCCGTCAATGGTAGCAACGCCGTCGGCGAGCGTGAGAATAGTGCCGACATTGGTCTTGGTGGCTCGGGTGTCGAGTTTGGCGATTTCCGCCTGTATTTCTTCGAGAACTGTCATAAAGATAAAAAGTAAAAGAGTAAAAAGAACTTTAGTTTAACTGCGGATTGAGCGGATGGAATGGATGATTGTGCCTTTATATAAAAGAATCACGCCGCTGACGGCGGCACCGATGAAAGTATCGAGCCAACGGCATTGCTATTGGTTTCGGAGGAGATTTTACCGGATATCGTTGTCATGGTTTTTCCTCTATTTTTTTGTTTCCATAGATAACGCGAATGTCGGGTAATTCAGTGCAATAGTAATGCACCCAGATATAGATATGGCTGAACGTCGCCACCATCAATGCCGACACCGATTGCAAAAAAAATCCGGGAATCCACAAAATCAAGAAGCCGTAAATATACATGGCATTATTTGAAAAACGAAAGATTCCCTGCTTCACAAACGGCACCTCCCGATAATGCGCATCAAAATGGTCAATGCCAAAGGCGCGTTTAAGCCCAAAATAGCGCAAAACCGAATAAATCAAATAAAGCGATGGCAGCGCCAGGACAGCACCGATTGCCGCGCCAGTGTGGAAATCTATGGGCAACGTTCCCCGATTCGACAATGCCAATGCGATAATCGCCAACAGCCGCAACCCGAACAGCACCGCAAACCCTACCGCATAAAAATAAAATCCTGCCTCACCAAAAGTGCGACTGATTGCGTTGTGATAAAGCTCACTGCGCCAGCAGGCCCATACGTAAAATTGATGCATAATCGGCGTGGCAATGGCGATGGCCAACCAGATAAAAGTGGGCACCCCGAGAAACCGTCCATACACCATGTATCCTCCAGACATAGCGAAGACGCCGCCTAAAAGTAGCGCCAACGCAATGTAATGTAAGAGTTGTCTTTTGAACATAGTGCTTGCGGCCTTTTCTGAGTTTCACGCCAGCCCCGCTGCCAGGCGGTCCAGCGCGTTGCGGATGCTGGCGTCAAACACATCGTCGCCCACGCGCACACGCACTCCGGCGATGAGGGCGGCGTTTTCCGACACTACCGGACGGACGGGGCGCCCGTAGCGTTTTGAAAAATGCGCGGCAAAATGCGCTGGCGCCGTCGGTGGCAACGCGCCCGCGTGTTCGATGCGGGCTTCGCCCTTGGCGATCTCGCGGCGCACCGCAGCATGGAAGACCTTGAGCAGTGGGCGCACTGCGGCGGGTTTACGCGTCGCAGTCAGAGTGTCGAGGATGGCCCGCACACGTTCGTCTGAGACGGCACCGGTAGCGTCGCGTGAGAGCGCGACGAGGCGGCGGACTTCTGCGTGGATGTCGGCTGGCATAGCGGGTGTTTTTCAGTTTGTGATTTCCGTCGTTGCTGCGGCGGTGAACCGCGCACGCTCATCAGCGGAAAGCTCTTTGGAGAGCACCTTGCCCGTGATCTCGACGACAAGACGCGCCACCTCAGTGCGCAACTCGGCACGCATCTGCTCCCGGTCGTGGGCGAGTTGGGCATCGGCGCGGCGCAGGATATCATTGGCTTTGGCGATGGCTTCCTGTGCCGCCCTTTCCTCAAATATCTTGGCACGGGCGACAGCCTCGCGGGCGAGATCGGCGGCTTCGGCAGCGGCGGCGTTCAAACGCTCCGCGTAGAGTTTTTCGGCGTCGGCCAGCTTTGCCTTCATCTCGTCGGAGAAGCGCAGCCCGTCTGCGATCCTGGCGTTGCGTTCGTCGAGCGTTTTAAGCAAGGGGCGAAACGCAAACCAGTAAAGCACGATGGCCACCAGTGCGAAGTTGACCACAGCGGCAATGAAAGACGGCCAGTTCACGCCGAAACGTGAAAGGAGTGCGCCGACCTGTGCAAACGCTCCAGTATCTGGTGGAGCATTGGTGACAGCGGCGAGAAATAAGTATGTCGCTTGCATGTTGTTAAGTGGAAATAAAAATTCCTTTTTATGTTTTAGGCTTCGGATTCAACGCGGCCCACGCCACGCATACTGTCGGCGGAGACGAGCCGGAGTGTTCTTCTCGTCACGATTTTCCCCGGCGGCACATTGGCGGCAGACGCGACGCAATCACCTGCCGAGAAAAATGGCGTAAAAGGCGACCGCCTCGGCAAGCGCCATACCCAGAATACCCTGAATAAGGATTTTGCCGGAAGCGGACGGATTGCGCCCGACTGCCTCCGCGGCCTTGGACCCGACGAGCCCAACGCCGATTGCCGCGCCAAGGCAACCGAGGCCGCCTTGAATGTTGCCGGTGATGGCGGCGGTTTGCGCGGCCTGAACTGCCGCGTCTGCAAGAATAGTGATCATGTTGTTTGTTTAGGTCTAGTGTGTTAAGTATTATTGTCCGGGCTGCTCAGGATCTCTCGTTTCACCGGTGCGTCGGGCCTGTAAGACGGCTAAGGGACTATGCGCTTTCGTTTTCATGCATGTGTCTCTCCGGCATGTTCGTCGCTGTGATTGCATACCAGCCCGATATACACCGCAGACAACATTGTGAACACCAGTGCTTGAATCAAGCCGACAAGCACTTCGAGGAAATAGCCTGCGACGGGGAGCACATACGGCAGAATGCCGCCCAGATGATGCAAGAGATTTTCTCCACCGAAGACGTTTCCGTAAAGGCGAAGCGAAAGAGAGACTGGCCTGAATGCGATGGAGATCATCTCAATGACGCCCACCGCCAAAAACACCACAGTGAGGAGCAGATATAGCGGCAAGGGCACCTCGCTCCGCGTCGCCTTGTTTCCAAATGTCTCGCGCACAAATGCGCGCAACCCGGCATAGCGCAGGACAAAGTATATCCATCCTGCAAACGAGATAAGGGCGAGGGCGAGCGTAGTGTTCAAATCGGAATTGGCCGGGCGGAAAAAGTCCTGAAAATGCCGCCCTTCTCCTTCGCCGACCCACGCCCCGATATTGCCGACCCCCGGAATGAGGCCGCTCCAGTTCATCAGCAAAATATAGACGAAAAACGACACCAAAAGCGGGAATGCAGCAGAGATGACTCGCTTGCCAACGATGGGAGCCAGTAGATCTTTGAGTGAGCAAAGAAGCTCCTCCACGACAGCCTGTGCGCGCGAAGGCACCAATTGAGGACGCCCGATGAAGATTTTGGCTCCCGCTAGAATGGCAAGTGTGACGAGCCATGTCATGATCATCGAATTGGTGACCGCAAATGAACCAAAATGAAGCACCTCGGAAGCGCTGGTAGGGACGCCATGGCTTTCTGCCGGGAAGGCGGAAAGTGGCGTGAAAAACATAAGTAGTAAAAAGAACCGGCGCATAAGAATCAGAGATCTCGCAGAGTAATTAAATGACAGGCATCCCTCAAAAAAGTTCAAAAATCATTTTTTTTGAGGAAGCGCTTCTGGCACAAGAAGGCATCATAGGAGGAAAAGGACGGAGCGTGCTTACCCCCTTCATCCATATCAGTCGAGAGCCGGATGGCTTCTCATAGCCGCAAGGTGCGGCGCGGCACCCGGAGGGCTTGGAGCAGAACCTTACCGCGTCCCCTTCCCTGTATTGGCGTGCGTCGTTTCTGCGACGAGCAATTCATCCATCAAGCTGCGTAAACTGCCGCTGGAAGCATAACGTGAGTTAATCGCGGTAATATTTTGGATTTCCGGTGCGTTCAGATCCAGTTCCGGCGTTTCTTTTTTATCAATGCGGACGTAGAGGGCGTCAGCGCCATTACGCAATACAGGCGCAAGGTCACCTGCGGACAAAGCGGGAAGTTCGGCAAACAGCGCATCGCGCACCGGGGACAATTCACTGGGAGGGGAACCGGGCTTGAATGCGGGATGGCTCTTCACCGTCAGACCGAGTGCTTGCGCAGCCTCGGCAAATTTTTTGCCTCCGGCGATCGCGCTTCCAAGCTGGTCGCGCACGGTTCTCGTATGTTCACTGAAAAGTCTGCTTTTTTCGGCCCGAAGGAACCCGGTGTTCACCTTTTCGCGCACTTCTTCAAAGGCGGGGATGCGTGCCGGATCAGTTTTCTGATGGAAAAACACGACCACGCCCGCTCCGGAAGGATAGATGTCGGAACGCCATTTCTCTGCGGAAAGCGAAAGCGCGTTTGCAAGAATGCCGGGCGACACCGGAAGCGTCGTGGGCACAGAGGTCTCGTCAAATGCGCCAACTGGCGTGAGCGCAGCACCCGCAGGCTCCAGCACTTGTTTGATTTTTTCGGCAGGAGGTGCCTCTTCTTCAACCGGGAGTTTTTCAGCGAGCAGCATAGAAACGCGGGCGACGAGCACATCGCGGACTTGCGCTTCGCGCCAGCTTGCCTCCAACGAGACGCGCCCGGCATCGGATTTCAATTGTTCGTCGAGCTTGGCCAGATCAAACCCCGGTATGCTCTGCGCGTTTTCCAGAGCGAAATTGCGCAATTGGTCCACGGTCGCCGTCGCCGTTACCGCAGCCTGATCTGCCGCGCTAGGCGTGAAAGCCGCGTAATTGACCGTGATGCGCGGCGCGATGCGAAAGGATTCTTTGTTCTTTTCGAAATAGCCCTTCAGTGCCGCCTCATCCGGTTCGATTTTGGGCGAAAAAGACGCAGCGGAAAGCGTTGCGGTATCAAGCGTCCACTGCGTGTTTTGGGCACGCCATTCCAAGGCGGATTCAAAGGGAAGCGAATAGCCGGGGCCGAGCAAGCGTTCCTGCACCTGCTGGATGCGCCAACGCATACTGAAATAGCGTTCGATGCGCGGCAGCACATTTTCCTGTGCTCCTGATGTGCCGAGTAGGCGTTGCACCTCCCCGACAAACAATGCCCATTTACTCCGCAAGCTCTCTTCGCCACCAAAAGACTCCTCGACAGATTTTTTTAATTTCTCCGGCGATGGCGCGGGAATCTGAGCGGTATCGGCCAGATAGGAAAAGAGAATGCCCAGATGAATCCCGTCGTCGGTAGCACGCCGCCCTTCGAGCAATGCGGAAAGCACGGCGAAATCTGAATAGGGCTCGCTGGCACGGGCACTGTTCAAATCAACGCCGAAAAAAAGTTTCGCGCCCCGTTCCGGGTGTGCATTGCTCCACGCGCCGAAAAAGACGAAAGAGACGATGGTCACGCCGAGTAGCAACCCGAGCAACGTTTTGTGATGTTTTCCCAACGAAGTTTGCAGCCAAGTGATCATGAATACAGGATTTTTTACGAGAAGCGGGGACGATTACCAGAGTGCGGGAACTGTCAATGCTTCAGTGCTTCCATCGGCATTTCTTCTGTGGAATTCGGATACCCGCCCGACATGCAAGTTCATGGGCTACGTCAGAAAAATCACAAGTAGCTGCGCCGTGAGAATGCGCAGGAACATCGTCAGTGGATACACCAACGAATAAGACACGGCGGCTCCCTCAGACTGCGTAATGTTTTGTGCGAAACTCAGGGCCGGCGGATCCGTCATCGCGCCGGACAACACCCCACTCAATGTCAGAAAATTCATTTTGAAGAATACCCGCGCCACAACGCCGCACACGACGAGCGGTATGATTGTGAGCACCAGCCCGTATAAGATCCAGATCGCGCCACCGGCTTCGATACTCGGCCAAAAATCCGGGCCACTCTTCAGGCCCACGCACGCGAGAAACAGCGAGATGCCCAGCTCGCGCATGAAAAGCAACGCATTGGGCGGCAAATAAAATACCAGCGGCCCCACGCGTAGCAGACTACTCGTCACCAGTGCCACGAGCAACGGCCCGCCAGCCAATCCGAGCTTCACCGGGATAGGCACACCGGGGATAGGGATGGACAGCCCGCCCAGCAACACCCCCAGCCCCAAGCCCAAAAAGAGCGGGATAAAGTGAGGGTGGTTGAGCGCCTTCAATGAATTGCCCACCGCCGCCGCCGCACGCCCGATATGCACCTGCTCACCGACGACGTTCACCAAGTCGCCCGCCTGTAACACAAGGTTGCGCGACGCGGGAAACTCGCGGTCGCCCCGATACACCCGCGTTGCCGTGACACCATGCCGCTCCTGTAACCGCAATGCGCCGAGCCGTGTCCCGATCGCCTTGCGATCCGTCACCAGCAAGCGTTGCGAGCAAAGCGGCCCCGTATGCTTTTGTAAATCCTCGTCCACGACACTTCCAAGGCAAGCCGCCACGATGCCCAGCTTCCGGGCATCCCCCACGAGCAACAGCTTGTCGCCCGAGGCCAGCACGTAGTCCATCGGAGCCACGCTCGTGATCTCACCGCGCCGCAAGCGCGACACTACGACATCTTCGGGAAACAGCTCCGTCATGTCCGCCAACGCCCGTCCGGCCACACCGGGGTTGTCCACGCGCACAGTTATCCGCGACACCGCCACGGCATCCACTTCCAATGCCCGTGCGTGCTCCCGCGCTTCAGCAGTCAAGTCCACCTTGAAAATCCATTTCACGAGCAACAGCGCCCCGATGATACCCGCCACCGCGCCCGGATACGCCACCGCGTAGCCGATTGGCACCTGATTGCGCATCGTCTGCAATGCCCCTCCCCCTGCATCCCCCGCCACCTGTGCCATTTGCTCCAGTGCCAATCCCGCCGCCGCCATCGCCGGCGTGTTTGTCACCGCGCCTGTGTAGATGCCGACAGACTGCCCAGGATTGGCCAATTTAAACAAGATGACGCCTGCCGCCAGTATCGTCCCGCTGAGCACTACGCACAGGGCGAGCACATTCAGCCCCAAACCCTGCTTACGCAATGAACCAAAAAACGACGGCCCCACTTGCATTCCCACAGCATAGACAAAGAGTGCGAGGCCAAAATCGCGTGCGAATTCCAGTATCGCTGCATTGATCTGAAATGAAAAACCGCCCGCGCCACCGAGATGCCCGAAGGCCAGTCCGGCGAACAACACCGCCGCCGCCCCTAGACCCAGCCCTTTCACCTTCAGTGAGCCAACTGCCATGCCGGAAGCGATCACTGCGCTTAGGACCAACATTGCACGGGCAACGTCGCCCATAACAACTCCGGATGAATTCGCCGCAGCGGCACCAACCGCCACAAAAACAGGAATGTAACTCATTTTATCAGATTAGCTTTTTTCAGTAAAAAAATGCTGGCGGGGAAATCCCGGCTGCGTTCCATTTCGACCCCTCCGTTACCGCGCATCCCTCCAGACCGCGACACCCGGGACGGAACTGTTCCGCAACAGGCCGAATTGACACACTCACACCGCGAAACGCATCCCCGTCGTAAAACGACGCCAACGCGCCCCCGCCAGTTCCCGGCCCGGAGCACATGCCACACACTCATAGCATGCACGACCCCGGAACGGAAAATGGATCATGTGATGTCAACTGTCACAACGTCCCCGCCGGGCGGCGGCGAATGGCGCACAACGGAGAAATCCCGGTGCGAAGGAGCGGGCGCACACAGCGTCCGCAGAGTGATAATGTCTGTTATGTTGTCAGATTTCATTTATGCGATGAAAGGCGGCTCATGCCGCGGTTGACAAATCTCCAAGCGTGATATTCGGACTCCGGACTTCAGGGAAAAAGTGAGCCGGATTCCACATAGTAGAATCCGGATTTTTCCCAACCCTGCCGCCACCTTCACAACTCTCCTTGCGAGAATCATTGGCTTGAGTGTTGCCCGACCCAATATGTAAGGGCGACACCGGCGGACAGGTTGTCCATTACCGCAGCGCGACTGTTGCCGGATTACACGGCATTCCCAATGCGCTTGAGGATTTATAGAAAAAAGGGTCTGTGAAAGAACGGGACGCATCAGAGGAAAAGTCTCCCGCAAAGCAAGCGATTTTTCCCGCCCAGCCCCCTGCCCCGCTATGCCGCAGCCGGACCGGGAATCACGAACTGGCATTCATACTCCATCCAATGCTCCAGATTGCGAATCATCTGCGCCACCGCCTCCGGCGGAGCTTCCTGCGCATCGAGCGGTTGGCTCAAGATCGCCGCACACAACACGCGGGATTCCTCCGGCAGACCGGCAAGCCAGTGTTCGCGCACCGGCCACCCCCCCTCGCGCACCAGACTCCACAGTGCCTTGAGCAAAGTGGCATCCGGACGCGGACGCGTCGCAAATGCCGAGACCGCCGACATGCTCAAGGCATACAACGGCTCGTAAGATTCCTGCGACGCCGGATTTTTAGCCACAATCAACGCGAAGCGGCACGCCAGCGCCAGCCGCGCATAGTCGGCACCCAGCGCCCCTTCGCGACGCAATACGCGGTAGTCTGACGCAAAGCGCGGCCCAGACCCGCGGGCAGGCTCAAGCGTCAATTCCGCCGTATCAAACAAATCCGGCACAGACGATTTTGCCGCCGTGCGCAACAGACACATCACCGCCCCCGTTTCCGGAGAAATTACCGTGATCTTCAAAAAGCGTTCTCCGGAGTGCTCACGCGCCAGCACCAGCCCGGCGAGCGTCCTTGCCTCCGGTTCGATCACTCCCCGGCCCCCGCAGCTTCAACTGGTTCTTCCTTAGCCGCGCCCGGCAACACCGCGCCTCCGGAGACGATCAGTTTCATGCCATCCGCCACGCTCATTTTAAGCGGCTTCACTTCGCTCTCACGCAAAAGCAAAAAATACCCCCCGGTAGGATTGGGCGTCGTAGGCACAAATACATGCACCACGGCGTGGCCCAGTTTTTCGGATAACTCGCTCGGCTCGCGGTTCGTCACAAACGCCACCGTCCACGCGCCGGAATGCGGGAATTGAACCAGCACGACCTGCTTGAAATTGGCCTTATTCTGCGCGCTAAACGTGGTGACGATTTGCTTGATGGACGTATAGACGGATTTGATCATCGGCACGCGTGCGATGAGGTGCTCCAGCGTGTCTATGAGAAACCGCCCCATGAAATACCGGGAAAAGAAGCCGATGACAGTCACGGCAAAAACCACAAATAACGCAGATATCAGCACCACAGCCTGCCTGATCCAGAAATCATCCACTACACGTTCAGGAAGATGCAGCAACTGCTTGCAAACCTCGACGACAAGACTCTTTGCGGGCGCCGCCGCCAAATCCACGAGGAAGCGCACCACGTAAATCGTGATGGCGACCGGAAGACAGAGCACTAAGCCTGTCAGAAAATCTTTGCGAAGCCTACGCATATGCCGCATGGAGGTGGCAGGTTCGCCGCCATGCGCAAGCAGATTCTCTGCGCAGAACAACACACCGGGGAAAGCCTCCCGCCTTGCATTTTTCAAAGCATCCTTTCTACTGCCCTTCTCTATGGAATCCCCAGACTCAGACTCCCCAGAAGAATATGCTTTTCTCATCAACAACGAGGTCAAAGGGCCGATGACCCGGCCCGAAGCCGAAGCGCTTATCCCCTCAGGAGAAATCACACCGGAGACGCTCTGCGCCAGAGCCGGTGCCGCCGATTGGAAGACAGCCGCCGAGTTTTTCACCTTCCCGCCCTCAGCGTTGAAGTTAAGCGCCCGGAAAAACATAGAAAACGTCAACGAAGAGCGCGAATCACTCGACCCTCTCCTGCGTAAAAAAATCATCCACCTCGGGCTGGCTTCCCCGGCCACCGTGGACGAGTTCTCTCCTGCGCAGGCCAGAGCCGCGCTAAGCGCCTACGAGGAATCCCTGCGCAAAGACCAAAAAACAAAATGGTTTGCCGGTGCGGGCACCTTCGTCGGCGTCTTCCTCGCCTCCTTTGGATTCGGCCTGACGGGGCTGGGCGGCGACTTTAACAACGGGGTCGCCGGAGTCTTTATCAAGGAATCTGAACAATACACAAGGCAGGTCACCCGCATCGCCAGCGATCTCAAAATTATAGCCAAAGCACGCGAGACGCTTGAAGACGCCAGCCGGATAAAATCCCCGAAGGGAAAACCCGGAAAACAGTTTTTTGAATCCCGTGTCTATATCCCCGCCCAAGCCGCCGTGAAACTGCTTTTCAAGTTGGATTACGGACGCCTCGCCGAGCTTTCATCCGAAGCACCGAAGATTATTTACCTGAGGCACATGCCTGCGAACATCAAAACGGAAATGCTGAGGCAGGCAAACTTGGTCTGGAAATACAAACATCCCGACGAATTACAGGATCCGATTCCCGAACTGGATTTGGCCGCGTCTTGGATATTATTCAAAAAAGAAGCGGGAGACACCCTTCCCAATTTCGTCAAAAATGCCGAGCAAACGCGCCTCAAAGAACTTTCCTCCGAGGATCTGAGTATCGAAGGATCCATGGTGGAAAATCTCATCGGGGCATTGGATGTGTGGTTTTCCAAGGATAAGGAAAGCGAGCCGACGCCATTCACAGTTTATTTCCCGGCCAAGGCTCAAAATTTTCTGGTCTTCTCAGATTTACGCCGCCACCAAACCACACGCGCAGAGGCTCTGGAGACGGAAAACTACGCTGTGACGGAAAAGCACAAGGCCGGAGGCAAGCCCTATGGCGTCAGTGTGAAATTCATGAATGAATCCTATTTCATCAAGCGTTTAACCCCGGTGTGGTATTATCTGGGCGTGGCGCGACCGAAGACAGACCGCGCTGCAACCTTGGTTGGCGTGAATGCGGAAGAATTTGAAAAGACAGAAATCGGCAAGACCATCCCTACAAAAGCGCTATTGGATTACGCCGTTTTTTCCAGACCTGAGGAGTCCTTTTTGTCCGGAGGTTTGAGTTTAATAAAAGAGACCGACAGCAACTAGTGCAGCGGCGCACCCGCCGCCGCACTAAAGTTCCCGACCTTAAGACATCTGCCTTTCCCCGTCCCAGCGCTTCTTTTTAGAAGCGCCTCCGGTAGCCGATGTTCACTGACCACGGCACATTATACTTTTCCCCGAGCGCTGCCTCGTAATCAAAGTAAACCTGATCGCGGGAGCTAAGCTGCCAGATCGTCCCAAGACCGCCACGAACCCGGGCACCATCCACATTCGGACGCAGGCTGACATCACTCACGCGAACAGAACCGCCGGAACTCGTCATCCAGTCCACTCCAATACTCAAATAGGGCTGCAATTGTCCGTGCCCGCCTAAATCAAAGGTCCGCCCCAAACGAGCCGACGCGCCAATCCGGAACACATCACTGTCTTCGTTCGATACACGCAATCCGCGGCGGCTCGTATAACCTTCCGTGAAGATGTGCGTGTAGGCGGCGTGGATACTCGGCTCCACAAACCAGGACGAGGCGATCTCGATCTGCCGCCCGGCCTCCAACTCAAAGCCAAAACCATACGCCGTAAACTTGCCGCCATCGCCGACAGTGTCATACTTCGAGTCAAAATACTGCGCCTTGAATGCACCGTCCACATACCAGCCGGCACGGTGCAGCCACGCCGCATAAAGCCCGCCGGAAACGGATTCCGTCGAACCGTCCGTCCC
>JAITXH010000011.1 GCA_031284845.1 Puniceicoccales bacterium
GGGACGGACGGTTCGACGGAATCCGTTTCCGGCGGGCTTTATGCGGCGTGGCTGCACCGTGCCGGCTGGTATGTGGACGGTGCATTCAAGGCGCAGTATTTTGACTCGAAGTATGACACGGTCGGCGATGGCGGTAAGTTTACGGCGTATGGTTTTGGCTTTGAGTTAGAGGCCGGGCGTCAGATCGAGATCGCCTCGTCCTGGTTTGTGGAGCCGAGCATCCACGCCGCCTACACGCACATCTTCACGGAAGGTTATACGAGCCGCCGCGGATTGCGTGTATCGAACGAAGACAGTGATGTGTTCCGGATTGGCGCGTCGGCGCGTTTGGGGCGGACCTTTGATTTAGGCGGACACGGACAATTGCAGCCCTATTTGAGTATTGGTGTGGACTGGATGACGAGTTCCGGCGGTTCTGTTCGCGTGAGTGATGTCAGTCTGCGTCCGAATGTGGATGGTGCCCGGGTTCGTGGCGGTCTTGGGACGATTTGGCAGCTTAGCTCCCGCGACCAAGTTTACTTTGATTACGAGGCCGCGCTCGGGGAAAAGTATAATGTGCCGTGGTCAGTGAACATCGGCTACCGGAGGCGCTTCTAAAAAGAAGCGCTGAGACGGGGAAAGGCAGGGCGGCGGCGAGTGCGCTGCCCGATACCTCTCTTATCCTTCCAGCATCTGGCGCATGAGTTCGACAGGGGCTTTGCGCCCTGTCCACAGTTCAAAGGCCAGTGCCCCTTGCCAGCACAGCATTGAGCGCCCGTCTGCACCGGGTGCGCCTGCCACACGCGCGTCCCGCAGAAAGGCCGTCTCCGACGAGCCGTAAACGATGTCATAGGCGCACATTTCGGGACGCCAGAAAGAGGCGGGCACCGGAGACGGGTCATCCGGTTTCAGGCCAAGCGAGGTGGCGTTGACGACTATGGCACCCGTTGGAATTTCCGGCAGAGGAATAATGCCCGCTGACAACAAAAAGCCGCGAATGCGCCCGGCGGCTTCGGGAAAACTTTTACGCAAGGCGGATAAGAGCGTTTCCAGTCGGGTGCTGTCGCGGTTGCCGATCCAGAGCGCCGAGCAGCCTTCGGACAGGGCTGTGGCCGCAATGGCCCGCGCTGCGCCGCCCGCGCCCAGCAGAGCGATTGTGGCGTCGCGTAGCGGGGCACCCGGATTTTCCAGCAAAGCCCGCGCAAAGCCCGGCCCGTCTGTGTTGTGCCCTGTGTAGCCGTCCGGATTGCGGACGAGGGTGTTCACGGCTCCTGCGGCTGCTGCTGCGGCGGCAAGGTGTGTGACGTGAGCGCAGGCGAGCACTTTGTGGGGCAGGGTGAGGTTCAATCCGATGAAGTTGTGCCCGTGAAAGAGTTGAAGCGCTTGGGGCAATGCCTGGGGCGCGATTTCAAATTTGTAGTAGCGCCAGCGGGCCAGTTCGGGTGCTTCCCCGGCGAGTGCGGCCAGCGCTGCGTTCTGCATGCGCGGGCTGCGTGAGTGCCCGATGGGCTGCCCGATCACGGCCAGCGAAGGCTCCCGGCGCTGCCAGTGCTCCAAGTCGGCGAGTGTAAAAACGTGCTCGCAGTCAAAACCGGGAAAAGACGTGGTGCTCATGCTAAAACTTTTGTTTTTATACGATCAGGCGTCTGAGGATTTCGTCCACGAGCTTGGGATTGGCCTTGCCCTGTGAGGCTTTCATTATGGGGCCTTTCAGCGAATTGAGGGCTTTTTCGTTGCCGGCTTTAAACTCGGAGATGGGCTTTGCGGAAGAAGGCAGGGCCAGCACATCGAGGATGATTTTTTCAATGGCGCCGGTATCGCTACTCTGGCGCAGGCCTTTTTCATCAACGATGGCAGCGGCATCCCGGCCCGTGGCAAACATGGCGGCAAAGACTTCCTTGGCTTGCTGTCTGGAGATGACGTCCTCGTCGGTGAGCTTGACGAGACCGGCGAGTTGCGCGGGTTTGACAGGGCAATCTGCCAATGAGAGCGGCTGGGTTGCGGCGGCATCCGGCTCTCCGGTGAAAGTGATATCCGGCGTGGCGGCACCGTCTTTTCTGGCTGCTGCGGCCAATGCGCCAAGCAGGTCGTTGGCGATGAGGTTGGCGACGGCAGACGGGTTGGCGGGGTGGGCGTGGGCCGCTGCTTCAAAATATTCGCAGAGCGATCTGTCTGGCACAAAAACGGAGGTGACTGTGAACGGCAGCTTGTATTGCTCCATGTAGCGGCGCTGCCGGTCGTAGGGGCGCTCCGGCAGTGTGGCGGCGAGCCGGCTCTGTTCTTCCGGGGAGACTTTCACCGGCATTAAATCCGGGTCGGGAAAGTAGCGGTAGTCGTGGGCGTCTTCCTTGGAGCGCAGCGGGTAGGTGCGCCCGGTGTCGGCATTCCAGCCGCGGGTCTCCTGCCGGATCGTGCGCCCGGCTTCGACTTCGCGGATTTGGCGGCGCGCTTCGTAGGCGATGGCGTTTTTTACGCCGGAGATCGTGTTCAGGTTTTTCATCTCGGTGCGCGTGTTGAGCACGGTCTCGCCGTGTGTGCGGACGCTTACATTGGCGTCGCAGCGCATCTGCCCTTTCTCCATGTCGCAGTCGGCGATGCCTGCAGTGACAAGCAACATGCGCAGTGCGTTGAGCAGGGCGACGGCTTCTTCGGGCGAGCGCAAGTCCGGCTCGGTGACGATTTCGAGCAGGGCGGCACCGGCGCGGTTGTAGTCCACGAGCGACCCCGTGCCGGTGTGGGTGAGCTTGCCGACATCTTCTTCGAGATGGGCGTGATTGAGGCGGATGATTTTGTGTTCGCCCATGATGTTGCGTGCTGGGCCGGGAAGTTCTATCTCCACTTCACCGCCGAGGGTGACCGGGTGGTCTTTTTGCGTGATCTGGTAGTTTTTCGGGCTGTCGGGATAGAAGTAATTTTTGCGGTCCCAGTTGGTAAGTGCCGGGATTTGTGCGCCGACAAGGAGGCCGAAGCGCACGGACTGTTCGAGCGCGCGCCGATTCAACACGGGCAGTGCGCCGGGCAGGGCCAGCACCACGGGATCTATGAGGGTGTTGGGGGTGATGGCCTTCGGGTCAAGTTCGCCTCCGAATAGGTAGGGGACGGGCGCAAATACTTTACTGCGCGTCTTGAGTTGGACGTGTATTTCGAGGCCGATGACGGTTTCGTAGCCGGAGGACATAACGGCGGCAGCATGTGTGCTTCGCGCAAGATGAGAATTAAAAAATCCGCTCCACGCGCCAAAGGCGGGAAGTATCGGGGGAGTGTCGGCGATAGCTGTCGTTGTTCAGGTCCGTCCGCTTGGCTCACGAAAATAAAAGATTTTTAGCCGCGAATACGAGTCACTGCGTTCTAGATTTTTGATTTTGCGGAATTTGGATCGGGAAATACCGTTTCTGGAAAGATGCCGAATTAAATAATAACTTCCTGTTTTTAGAGGATGCCGCTCTTATTCTCCAGATGTCCGGGGTTGCAGATTATTGCCCGGTTGACTCACGCCGAGGTCGTTAGTGCTCTCCAAAAAAGACGCGCCGCTGCGCTCCCAAGGAGGCGCAGCGGCGCGGATTATCCAATTCGTAATTTGTAATTTCTTACAATGCCAAGCAATTACTTCACCGTAACTGCGGCTTCTTTTCGTTTCACGCCAACCGGCAGCTTGTTAAAGCCATTCGGATTTGGCTCGGCGTAAGCGGCATCCCCAGCCGTATCAAACGGGTCGAAGGGGCCGGGGCGCTGCACAATCGGTGCGGTTTTGATGCGCGGGCGTTGTGAGAGCCAGTCTTTGCCGTAGAAAGCGGGGTCTTCCATTTGGCGCAGTTCTTCTCCGCCGAAGAACGGTCCCATGGCGTCCACCCAGTGGATTACGCGCAGGAGATTCACGGGATCTACTTTGACGCCGTAATGCTTGCCGCTGGACATGCGCTCTACGAGGCGGCTCTTGTAAGAGAGTTTCGTCATGGCGGGGTAGGTGCTGTAGGCGGCTGGATCGTCTGTATTGAAACCTTCGACCATGATGGTGTCTGCCCAGCCAAAGCCGCCGGGGAGCTTATTCTTGGGGAGCTTGTAAGCACTGCCCCAGCTCGGATTGCCAAGGAGTGTCATGTAAGGCTCTTTGAAGCCGAGGAAGCCGGGACGCAACTTGGAGTTGAATGTCTTAAAGGCGACCTTGCTTTCGTCTGCATGGCAGGAGCCGCAGTATTTATCGAGCGCTGGTTGGACGTAGCGTTCATAGCCGACCGTGATGTCCTGCCAGGGGACAGGGGTGATGTCGGCAGGGGCACGGCGGAAGGCCTTGCCAACTGCGGTTGCCGCCGGTGTGTTCATGTGTTGCTCGTGGCAACCGACACAGGCGCGGACTTCGCCGGGCTGGACGCCGGTGAAGCTCTTCATGGTCTGGAGTGCACGCTGGTCTTTGTCGAGGAGCTGGAAGTGGAGGGCGATGCCACTGGGTGCGTTGAAGTTCACGCTGCCGTCGTCTTCTATGGGAACGGTGCCGATAATCTTTTTGATGCCTTCAGACTGGACGGCTGAGATTTCCGGGCCGGAGGAGGCATAAGGGCGTTTTGCCCAGAAGGTGTATGTCTTGTGCTCGATGGACCAAATACGCAGATACTTTGCTTTGTCTTTGAGCACTTCGGGCGCGTTCTCATAGACGTTATTGCTGTAAATCTGGCCGGTGCTCGGATTGTCGCGGGTCTCCCATGTCGGCCATTTGACCAAGTCGGGTTGCACGGCGGGGACGGGGCGCTTGCGCACGGGGATGGCATAACGGATGTTGTGTTCGCCTTCGTTGATGATTTCGCGATTGCCGTCGGTGTCCATCAGGAGGAGGACGAATTTATCGCCGTTTCTGCCTTTACGGGCGGAGACGAGGAAGTCCTTTTCGCTGAGCGGATACGGGGCGTCGTAAGAGGAATACGGGGCGTTGTGGTAATTGGCGCTTTCTTTGGGATCCACAGGGCCGTTATTGGTCTCCGGCCAGCTGATTTCCTGAGTGACCTTGGTGAGGCCGTCGGGGAAGTTCAGTCCTTTGGAGGGATCTATGATACCGATAGATCCTTCAAACCAGTTGTGGTGCCCGGCTCCGGTGAAGATGATTCTCTTGCTGTTGGGGATTTGGCGGGCGTCTTTGAGGAGGTCGGGCCATACGGACTGGTTCCCCCAGAAGGTCTGGGCGAGGGTGCCGTTTTGGTTCATTGTCCAGAGGCTTTGTGCGCGCCAGAGGGGTTTGTCGGTGTATTCCCAGCGGGTGTAAATCACGCGCCCGTCGTGCATGACGGAGGGTGTGTATTCAGGTTCGCCGTTGCGGGAGATGATGTAGAGGGATTTGTCGCCGGGCTTGGTGTCGAGCGCCATTCTCGCGGTGACAAAGGCGTTGGTCGTGGGCATGCAACGGACGTAGATGTGTCCGCGCGTGGTGGTGAACATGATGTTCTTGCCATCGGGGAGGTAAATGGGGTCAAGGTCGTCGAACATGCCGCCTGTGAGTTGGCGCAGCCCGGAGCCATCTATCCCGATTTCGTAGATGTGAAATGTTTTCTCGTTATGCGGCTTGAAGGAGAAGAGGACTTTTGATGCGTCAAAGGAGAGGTCCGGGCGCCAGAAGGTGCCGCCGAGGGGTTCCTGCGGGGAGAGCAAGGTGAGTTTGCCATCGGGCTGGAGTCCTTTTTGGACGAGGAGGCGTCCGCCTTTGGAGAGGGACATGTAGCCGAGGCGGTGGCGCGTCTCGTGTGTCCATTCGCTGCCGCTGGGATTCGGGCTGTCGGTGTAGAGGACGGTGTCGAAATCCACGACCGGGTTTTTGAACATGATTTCGCGTTTCAGCTCACGCACGGCGAAATAGAGGTCTTTGGGGGAACCGTTTCTGTCCTTAATTTTGTTTTCAAGAGCGGTGAGTTTGCTCTGGTAATCTGCAGTGTCGCTTTTGCTAAAGCCGATACGCTCCAGAATGCGCCGGGTGTAGCCGACTTCATTTGTCGCGTGCTGGATGGTGGGCTTGCCGTTGACCTGATAGAGCCATTCGCTCTCGATGAGGCGGCGTGCTTCGACGGCGGAGCGGTTTTTGGTCTTCGGTGTTTTGGCACCGTCGCCGCCCCATGCGATGCGCTCGGCCTGGGAGGGGCGTTCGTTTACGAGGCCTTCGACGAAGAGCACTGATTCGACGGAGAGCGGCTTGCCGGCTTCGAGGTCGGCTTTGATGGCCTTGGCGCGTTCCCAATAGGCACGATCTTCTTTGTTGAGGACGCTCCACTGAAGGGGGGTGAGGGGCAGGTATTCAAAAGCGTTCGCCGGGACATAGACTGACAGATAGGAGGCGCGTTTGTTCAACTCCGACTGAGAGAGCAGGGCGAGGTCCACCGGGTTCTTTTTCCACTTGGCGACGTAGTCGTTGGTCTCGACGGGAAAGTCGGCGCGCAAGAGGCGCTGCAATTCGATTGCGGCGAAGGCGTCCGGCTTGGCATCAGCTTTGGCGTTGCTTGCTATTGCGGCGAGTGTCGTTTCAAAGGAGGCGGTTTTCTTGTAAAGTTTTTTCGCGGTCTCGCGGGCGGTTTTCGCGTTGTCTGAGGGCTGCTGTTTGCCTTCGGCGTAGAGGGCACCGAGTTGCGCGGCGTTGAGCGCTTTGGAGTAGAACCGGACGTCATCAATCTTTCCGGAGAAAAAGTTTTGCTTGCCGTCCATCGAGCCGATGTGGAGCGGTGCGCCGGGAGTGCTGCCGTCGGCGGGTGCCCAGTCGCGTCCGGCTCCGGGAGACTCGACGTTGACGAAGTCATAGACGGTGGTCAGCGGGGACTGGCGTTCCTGGGAGCCGATTTCACGCCCGTCGAGCCAGACGCGCATTGTTTTGCCGTCAAAGGTGCCTGCGACGAAATGCCAATTGCCGTCGGTGATTTCTTTTTTGAGGACGAGGCCACGGCACTCGACGTAGTTTCTGCCGCAACTGAGGCCGAGCGCGAGGACGTTGTCGTCTTGAAGGGCGAACACGAGGCGGGATTCACCGTCTTCTTTGCGCACGATTGTACAATCGTCGTTGAACGGCTGCGGGGGCAGGCGTCTCTTGACTTTGCGATGGACGACCGTGGAGAGGCGGGTGGGTGCGATCCATGCAGAAAAGGTCAAGTGCTGGATGTTTTTGGGAAGCACATCGGGTGTGATGGCGACCACGCCCTTGCCGGGAAATTCCAACGCGTTGCCGAGGATGCCAGTCACGGATTTGACATCCTTGTCAAGTGTGGCAGGGAAACGGGCATCTGCCGCATTGTCTCCGGAAGCGTTATCGAGGGTCCAGCGCCCGATTAGCCCGTCGTCTGCCGCATGAGTGGTCATGCCGGCCGCGACAACGAGCGCGAATGTGGATATGAAACGTGTGAACATGGTCTATCTAAGTTAGTGAGAAAGGAAACACGCATTCGGGGAAAATGTTCCCCTGCGTGTGGGAGTGGCAAAAAAAGACCGCCGTTGTTCACGGCGGTCTTTTTTTCGGAGTAACGTGAACGTTACTTGGCCTTGGCAGCAGCTTCTTTCAGGCCGGAACCGGCCTTGAATTTAACGCTTTTTGAAGCCTTGATCTTGATTTTTTCACCAGTCGCCGGGTTGACGCCTGTGCGTGCGGCACGGGCGGCAACAGCGAAGGTGCCAAATCCAATGACCTGGACCTGTTTGTCCTTTTTGATGCCCACGGTGATACCGCTGAGCGTGGCTTCAACAGCGCGTTCAGCGGCTGCTTTGGTTGATTCTGAGCCAAGAAGTTTTTGGACTTCGGCGACTAGTTCGGCTTTGTTCATAGTTATTATTTTTGGGGTTCTTGAAACCTGTTATTAAGTGTTGACAGCGCGGATTCAGAAGAAAGGCGGCGCAGCGTCAATCCCATTTCCGCGTTTTCATGTGTTTTTTTGAGGTGTCTGCTGTTGTGGTGATGGTGCCCGGGGCGGGACTTGAACCCGCACGCCTTGCGGCACTGGAACCTAAATCCAGCGTGTCTGCCAATTTCACCACCCGGGCCAAAACAGCGAACAGCGTGCCGGGAGTGCGGCGCGAGGGAAAGAAAAAAAAGCCGGAGGAATCTTCTCGCCAGAAAGCGGACACGCCGCCCTATTTGGAGGGCATGTCTGAAAACGAGCCGCTGCGTCTGCAAAAATTTCTTTCCCGTGCCGGGGTGTGTTCCCGTCGCGCTGCCGAGCAACTCATCCAAAACGGCGTCATCTTCGTCAACGGTGTGCCTGCCGAGTTGGGCCAGTCCGTCACGCCGGGCGAGGACGATGTGCGCGTCAACGGTGCGCGTGTCTCCATTGCGCACACCGGGAATGTCGTGTTGTTGCTCAACAAGCCGCGTGGCTTTCTCTGCACCAATAACGACCCTGACCACGGGCGCACGGTCTTCGAACTCGTGCCGCCGGAGTTTGCCACGCGAAAACTTTTTTGCGTGGGCCGTCTCGACAAGGACAGCGAGGGCATGTTGCTGCTCACGGACGATGGCGATCTGGGAAATCGCATCATGCACCCGTCCAATGGGATTGTGAAGCGCTACTTCGTCACGGTAAACCGCGATTTTGACCCCGCGTTGCTGCCCCGCCTGCTCAAAGGGGCCAAGGACGGCGACGATTTTCTCAAATTCCAAAAAGTGTTTTGGGATGTGAAAAACCCGACCCGTATGGAGGTCCACCTCAATCAGGGGCGCAAGCGGGAGATCCGGCGCCTGCTGGAGATATTCGGCTTTTTCGTGAAGTCGCTGTTTCGTTTTCAAATCGGGAAACTGGTCATGCACAAAATGCCGCCGGGAGATTGCCGCAAGCTTTCGCAAAAGGAAATCGCGCTGCTGCAAGCCTGATGCCGGGATGCTGGCGGCGGACTGCGCAAAATGCGCAGCTTACCCGTGACGCCCTGTGACGCATTCGCATCCACACCGGGACAAGCTGTCACAAATGCACGTCGTTTTCCAAGGCCATTCAAAGTCCGCTTTTAAAGTTAAAATTTTTAACATGTTGATTATAAATGTAAAAAAAATGCCCATTGTCTTTGGCATCAAGTTTGCTTTTGGTGTGGCCTCACTTCTTTTTTTAAACCAACCATGAGCAAAGAAAAAAACTCCTCTAACACCAGCGCTGCCCGCGTGCAGCCACTCGGCGACCGCGTGCTTCTGCAACGCACCGAAGTCGGCGAAGAAATCAAGGGTGGAATCATCATTCCTGATTCCGCCAAAGAAAAACCGCAGGAAGCCAAGGTCGTCGCCTTGGGGACCGGCAAGACGGACAAGGACGGCAAGTCTGTCGCCTTCGATGTGAAGGTCGGCGATACCGTCCTCATCGGCAAATACGCCGGCACCGAAGTCAAAGTGGATGACAAGGACTACATTCTGCTCCGCGAAGAAGAAATCCTCGCCATCGTCGGCTGAGCGGTTCGCTCCGGTATCTTTCCACCATACACACACAAACAACCTGAATCATAACAACCATGTCGAAAAAACAAATCCTGTTTGATGAAGCCGCCCGCCGCAAGATCCTTGCGGGTGTCTCCACGCTTACCAAAGCCGTCAAAGTCACGCTCGGTCCCAAAGGCCGCAACGTGATGATTGACAAAAAATTCGGCGCTCCGAAAGTCACCAAGGACGGTGTCACTGTCGCCAAAGAAATCGAGTTGAAAGACCCATTTGAAAATATGGGTGCACAGATGGTGCGCGAAGTCGCCTCGAAGACCGCCGACAAAGCGGGCGACGGCACTACGACCGCCACCGTGCTCGCCGAAGCCGTCTATCGCGAAGGCCTCAAGAGCGTCTCCACCGGAGCGAACCCGATTTTTGTCAAACGCGGCATAGACAAGGCCACTGAGGCCTCGATCATCGAGCTGGCAAACATCTCCAAGAAGATCAAGACCCCCGACGAGATCAAGCAAGTCGCCACCGTCTCCGCAAATTGGGACGCCTCTATTGGCGAAATCATCTCCGAGGCCATGAGCAAAGTCGGCAAAGACGGCACCATCACCGTCGAGGAAGCCAAGACCGTCGAAACCACCCTCGAAGTCGTCGAAGGTATGCAGTTCGACAAAGGCTACC
>JAITXH010000016.1 GCA_031284845.1 Puniceicoccales bacterium
AACCGGCTGGCCGGGCAAAACGTCCTCACGATTTTGAGCGGCGCAAACATAGACTTCGGCATGTTGAGCTACATCACGCGCAACAGCCACATCGGCGGAGGCATGCGGCGCAGCCTGCGAATCCGCATCGCCGAGCGACCGGGAGCATTGCTCGATGTGCTCGCATCGGCATTCGCCGGGGCCAACATCATCGAGTTCCAATACGGGAAAACTGATCCCGATGAAGCCTGGTTCACGCTGGGCATCGCGTCTGATGAGCGTGCCGCACGCGACATCACAGAAAAGCTGGATGCACAGAACATCCCTTGGGAAAACGTCACCGGGCAGGAGGATGTCAGCTTCCGCGTCATCCGCTATAACAGTGCCCTGTTAAAGCATCCCGTATTTCTCAACCTCGACTTTTACGAGCGCCCCGGTGCGTTATACGACTTCCTCCGGCAATACGTCTCGCACAGCGGCAACATCTGCTACTTCAACTACTCCTACACCGGCGAACGCATCGGGCGGGCATTGCTCGGCATCGAGTTTGCGGAGGCCGAAGCCCGGGCCAGATTCCTGTCTGCGCTGCCCTCGCGCGGAGCGGGCTTCCGCTCGTGCCGCGCCATCGGGGCCCCGGTGGAAGCGCGTCTGAGCGGCACAGATCGCTCTGACTTAAACTGACCCCGCCACCGCCCATGTTTTCCCAGCTCTTCCAGACTATAAATACCTACAGTGAACGCTTTGTGCAGTTCACGGCAGATGTGATTTATGACCGCCAGCCGATGCGCCCGGCGGTGCGTGTCTATGCGGCCTTCCTGAAAGGGCTTTCATTGATATTCGGCCTGGCCGTGCGCGGGCGCTTTTTCCTCTATGAGCACCGGCTGCTTCATGACAGGTTGCTCGGCTGCAAGGTGGTCGTCGTGGGCAATATCACTGTCGGCGGCACGGGAAAAACGCCGGTGACTGAAAAAATGGCCCGCGTGCTCTCGGAACGTGGACGCAAGGTGGCCATCCTGAGCCGCGGTTACAAAAGCCGTGCCGAGCCACTGGCGAAGAAATTCCTGCGCTGGCTGCTCCAACGCGAAGCGCCGCCCCCACGTGTAGTCTCGGACGGGAAACGACTGCTGCTGAATTCCGACGAGGCGGGCGACGAACCCTACATGCTCGCCCGCAACTTGCTACCTCTGGGCGTAGTGGTGATCGTCAACCGCAACCGGGTGGAATCGGGGTTGTTCGCGCTCAAAAAAATCGGCATGGACACCATTCTACTCGACGACGGCCTGCAATACCTGCCCTTGCGCGGGCAGATAAATCTGCTGCTGGTGGACAAGACAAACCCCTTCGGCAACGGTTGCCTGCTGCCACGCGGCATACTGCGCGAGCCGGTCTCCAACCTGCGGCGCGGCACTTACGTCTTTCTCACCAAATCCGACGGCACGCCAGCCCCGGAACTGGTGGAGACCATCAGGCAGAACCATCCGACAGTGCAAATCATCGAATGCGCCCACCAACCCAAAGTGCTTTGTTCGCCCGACGGCACAAAAACGCTCCCGCTCGAATACTTGAACGGGAGGCGCGTAGCCACATTCAGCGGAATCGCCACGCCGGAGCGCTTCGAGGACTTCGTGCGCCGCTACGGTGCCCAGATCCTCTACAACCAGCGCTTCCTCGACCACCACCGTTTCTCGGAAGAAGACCTTGTGGACATTTTTGACGAAGCAGCGGTGAGCGATGCAGAGTTTGTCGTGACGACGGAGAAAGACGCCGTGCGCATAGATCCTGCGCGCAAATGGCGGCTCCCTCTATACTACCTGCGCCTGGAAATCGAAATCCTCAACGGGCAGGACGTCTTTGACAGCGCGGTGGCGCGCATTTGCGAAGGAGTCAGGCAGTAGAGGCATGATGGCAGAATTCAAAGATCAGAAAGCGGGAGCACCCCGAACGACTATTGTCCAAAAATTCTGTTGAACAAAAATCCGCCTTCGCAACGCTTATTAAGTAGCTTTTTAACTCAACAACCTATGAAACTTTTCGCCATATTCATACTCATTGTCGCATCCGGAATCGCATCCGGAAGCGCTGCTTGGTTCCTCGCCAACCGCAAACATGAGGCAAAATTGCACTCTGCAAACGAGCAGATACAGACACAGGCAAAATTGATAAAAGAACATCAATTAAAACCAGAGGGAGAGAAACAGGAGCAGAGCCAGTCCGCGCCCGCCAAAACGGAACGCAAGGTGCGCCTCTACCGCTGCCCCATGCACCCCCATGTCACCTCCGCCAAACCGGGCAAGTGCAGTATCTGCGGCATGAACCTCACCGCCGTCTATGACGACGATGAAAGTGCGCCCGCAGACGAAACACACGTCAAACTCGGCAGCGCCTCCTCATCCGTCATCGGCGTCAGCACCACACCAGTCAAGGTCGCCCCTCTGCGCCGCACCTTGCGCGTGGCCGGGATAATCAGCGACGACGAGACCCGCCACCGCATCCTTTCCGCCAGAGTGCCCGGACGCATTGAGAAACTCCATGTCAACCAAATCGGACTGGAAGTCGTGCGCGACCAGCCGCTCGCCACTATCTACAGCCCCGATGTGCTCACCGCCCAGCGTATCTATCTGGAAAATCTGCGCGTAGGCTCCGCGATCATCTCCGCATCCGACATGGCCTCAAGCCGTGAAAAACTGCTCGCGCTCGGCCTTGTCGAAGAAGACATACGCCGCATCGAAGAAAGCAAAAAGCCGGAAGCCACCCTTGTCGTGCGCACTCCCTTTGACGGCACGATTATCTCGCGCGGCAAGGCCAATGAAGGCCAATACGTCAACGTGAATGACGAACTTTTTGAAATCGGGGATTTTTCGACACTCTGGTTTATTTTTGATGCTTATGAACGGGACTTGCCCACCCTCGCTCTCAACCAAAAGGTGAGCGTCACCCTGCCCTCGCAGCCCGGCGAAACCATCACCGCCCCGATTGATTTTATAGACCCCAACCTGAACGAAACAACGCGCACGGTGCGCGTGCGCGTCGTATTGCCCAACCCGCAACGGCGCATCTTATACCGGCAGACGGCCAATGGGGTCGTCCAGATTGAAACACCGCCTGCACTCCTCGTCCCGCGCAGTGCCGTGCTCCACACGCGCGAACGCCCGGTCGCCTATGTGACAGCGGAATCCGGAGCCTACCAACTGCGCGAACTCAAGCTTGGGCGCGTAGGCGACGACGATGCCGAAGTGCTCGACGGGCTGAAAGAAGGTGAGCACGTAGTCACCCAAGCGGCTTTGCTGATAGACAGCCAAGCGCAACTCTCGCACATATCCAGTGTCGGCCATCACGAAACCACGCCCACGCCGCCGCCCCCGGCAGACGCCAACGACCACGCCCTGCACGATCCAGCGGCACCCGCAGTAACGCTTCCACCCGCACTCATCCAAGCCGCAGTCGAAGCCACCGCCGCGCTCGCTGCAGATAATCTGGACGACTACCGGAAACACTTGCCGTCCCTGAAAGCCGCCGTGCGCCAGAGCTACGGCACCGTGCATGACATATTGGACCCTCTGGCGGAAAAACTCGTCCCGGGAGAAGACCTGAAAGCCGTCCGCCGCCCCTTTGAAGGATTCAGCAATGCCCTCGCCGAACTGGTGCGCGCCCGCCCCGTGGAGCAGCGCCCGGCAAAAATTTTCCAATGCCGCATGTCGCCCGTGCTCGGCACCGCACTCTGGATACAAAAGGACAACGCCGAGGTAAAGAACCCGTTCTTCGGCGCGGAAATGCCCAACTGCGGCGCAGAACTGAAATAGCGCCCACCGCCGCCACTCTCCCAAGCCGCATCTTTGCCAACCTGTATTATGAGAGAGGCGAAAAAAAATCCACTCATGAGCGAACCGCCGCCAAAACACCCTGCAAAAAGCACAGCACGCGAAACGACAATCATCAGCGCACGGCGCACGGCGGCGCGCATCTCCCAGGCAGAGCTGGCAGGCAAGTGCGGTGTGACGCGGCAGTTCGTCAACCTCATCGAGTCCGGGCGCACCCAGCCCAACGTCGCTGTAGCCTTGAAAATGGCCTCCGCACTGAGCACCACTGTCGAAACACTCTTCAGCATATACCATCCCAACACCTCTGAAGAAATCTCCGTGCGCCTGGCCTCGCCCGGCCTCCATACCGGCGCACGCCTCAATCTGGTCTGCATCGGGCGCAAATGGACGGCTTATGCCGCAGACACCATGGCGACACTCGGCGGCGGTTTCGGAGAAGCCGACGCCGTGCTGCTGGAACACAAAGATGGAGAAGAACTGAGCCGGGCGCGAATGGCCGGAGGGCGCACGCTCTCCGAGGCCAGCGGCAATGTAGCCTTTGCCGGCTGCGACCCCGCTCTGGCATTGCTCACGGGAAGCCGGGTCGCCCCCGGATTGGCCGGGCGTTGTTTTTGGGTAAATTGCGGGAGCGGACAAGCGCTGCGATTGCTGGCCCAACAGCAGGCACACATCGCCGGAATCCACGTCGGCGACGATGCAGGCGCGGACAACATGTCCGAAATCAACCGCATGGACCCCTCGGGGCGCTGGCAACTCCTACGCTTCACCTGCTGGGAACAAGGCTGGATGCTGCGGCCCGGCACGAGAAAGCAATTTACCGGAACAGACGCCTTGCTGACCGGCCAACTGCGCCTGGCAAACCGCGAAACCGGAGCGGGCAGCCGCCGCTGGCTGGATCGCCAGCTCGAGCTGGCAGGCGTGCCCGGAAACAGACTACCGGGATACGCCAAAGAATTCAAAAGCCACTGGGAATGCGCCTGCGCTCTGCTTTCCGAGGAAGCAGACATCGCTGTCGGCCCGCGGGCTGTGGCGGCAATCGCAGGGCTGGATTTCATCTCCACCGGCGATGTCGCCTTTGATCTCGTAGTCCCTCGCAACTTGTTGACACTCCCCAAAGTAGCGGCGGTGCTGGAAGCCCTGCGCGGGCAGCGCCTGCGAGATGAGATTGAGAGCCTTCCAGGCTACAGAGCCTCCGAAGCCGGGCTGCCCATCGCACGCAGATCCTGATGCCAATAACCGGGGCACCCGGTAATAATAAAGAGGTGCGGCGGCAGCCATTTTTCCTCCATTCGTGCACACCCCGGAACATTTTGGCTCGCACCCTGTTCTCACAAACGCCAAAAGCACCACTTCTTTTTTTCCATGAGCAACGACACAACACACGACCATAAGCCCGACGCAAGCGCCGAAGGCTCCTCCTGCTGCTGCAGCAGTAACCCTCGCAAAGAGGAATCCTGCGGCTGCGGCTGCGATGCAGGCAGCAAATGCTGCCCGTTTCGCCCCGATGAGAAGACCCTCGCATTCTGGGTCCTTCGCATCTGGCTGGGCGCTCGCGCCCTCCTGACTGGCCTCAGCAAATTTGAAACGAAAGAACTGGTGCGCAACACCTCCGCCGCAGCTACCACCGCTGCGCCTGTGGAAGACTACGCCTCCGCTGCGCCCGCTGCAGCCAATGCCGTGGAAGAAACAGTCTATCGCCTCGGTGCCCACCACGGCCTTCCCAAAGGAGGCGCATGGACACTGGATTCCTTGTCCGAATTACCCGGCTGGATCATGCCCAAGTGGGCGCTCCACCTGCTCGACGCCACCCTCGGCTACATCCTGCTCGCGCTTGGCTTGACGCTCCTGCTCGGCATCTTCACACGCGCCTCCCTCCTCTTCCAGGGCATCCTCTATACGATGCTGACCGCCGGCTTCATCCTCATCACTAAGGAACCCGGCTCCAGTGCAGGCATCTCCATGCTCGGCGTCCACGTCGTCCTCATCGTCGCCGCCCTTGCCCTCGCAAAGCACAACAAGCTCTCCATTGAAGGATTTCTGGCGTGCCGCAAACACAAACACGCACACAAAGAATAACAAACCCTTCATCTTCAAAGGTTTCAATCCACCCTGCATATTAACACCAAACACACAACAAACATGGATATCAACGAAAACACCACTGCGTTCAACCGCCGCCGCTTCCTCGCCACTACAGGTCTCGCCGGAGCAGGCCTCGTGCTCGCCCCGAGAGCCTTGAATGCGCAAAGCGCCAGCGCCCCCTCCAATCGTGCCACCGGTAACGCCATTAATCTCGGCATTGTCGGCGTCGGCGCCCAGGGCCAAGTGCTCCTCGACTCCATCAACGCCATTTTCAAACTGGGACAAATCAACATCCGCCTTGTCGCCGTGTGCGACATCTGGCCGTTCCAGTTGGATCAGGTCGTCAGACGCGAGCAGACACTCTTCCCGGAGGTCAAGGGCTACTCCGATATTGATGACATGTTGAGCAAGGAAAAGCTGGATGCGCTGTTTGTCGCCTCACCGGACTTCTGGCACGCCCGCCACACCATCTCCGGACTCAAAAACGGCCAGCACGTCTATTGTGAAAAGATGATGGCCCGCACTGCCGATGAAGGCCGCGAAATGGTGCGCACCTCCAAATCCACGGGCAAGCTGCTCCAAATCGGCCACCAGCGCCGTAGCAACCCC
Organism: Puniceicoccales bacterium; assembly: GCA_031284845.1. GTDB lineage: Bacteria > Verrucomicrobiota > Verrucomicrobiia > Opitutales > UBA953 > CALNBE01. The sequence goes on from JAITXH010000016.1 coordinate 6,489, forward strand.
AATTACCGCTTCGCCTACAACGAATTGTTCACCAAGCTCAAATTCCTGGGCCGCATCACTAATGCCAACGCCCAATGGAACCGTGCCGTGAGCGATGACCTGAAGATGCCGAAAGCAAAACCGATAACGCCGGAAAATCTGAAGCGCTACGGTTATGAAAATGCCCATGAATTCCGCAACTGGCGCTGGTTTAAGAAATACTCGAACGGCCCCATTTCCGACCTCGGTGCCCACCAGATTGACATCTTCAACTGGGTGCTCGGGCGCCCCCGCTCTGTCATAGCCGCCGGCGGCGTGGACTACTACACGACACACGAATGGTATGACAACGTGATGTGCATCTTTGACTACGACGACATCCCCGGTGGCACCAAGGGCGAAGTCGCCCGCGCCTATTATCAGGTGCTCACCACCACCAGCAGCGGCGGAGGCTATTTCGAGAATTTCATGGGCATCAAAGGCTCCTTCAAAATCTCCGAACAAGCACGCCACATCAAAGCTTACGCAGAAGCGAGCTCCAAAGCGGAATTTGAGGCGATCGCCGGGAAGAAAATTCCGGGGACAAACATAAGTTTCCTGACCAAAGAAATCGCCAAGCCGGTCGCCGCGACTGAAGCCAAAGCAGATGTTCGCGATTCAGCGCCTCCCGACGCTTATGACCTGAACAACTTCCTTGGCAACAAAGCCATCCACCAGTTCCACGTCGAAAACTTCCTCCGCACCATCCGGGGCGATGCGGGAGTGACCTTGAACTGCGACGGCGAGCACGCCTTCAAAAGCGAAGCGCCGATATTCCGCGTCAACGAAGCCGTTGAAGCTCAAAAGCGTCTCTTCTACACCGACGCCGACTTCGCCATATAAGGCGGATGAGGCGTCAACGGCGGTCTGGCAAAGACAGAAAATCTGTGTTTGTCAAACCGCCTAACCCACGCAACATACAAGCATTATGACATCCGTTTTTCTCGCCAATCTCTTCGACATGCAGCCGACCACCATCATTTTGATTGTGGTGCTGGTCGTCCTTCTTTTCGGTGGCAGTAAGCTCCCCGAGCTAGCCCGTGGCTTGGGTAAAGCCCGGCGCGAGTTCAAGCGTGCCAGCGATGAAATTGAGGACGAAGTGCGCACCGCTCTTGATGAAGACGAGCGCAAGCGCGCCAAACTTGAAGAGGAAGAACGCGTCAAAGTTCGCGCCAAAATTGAAGAAGAAGAGCGCGCTAAGCTCTCCGCCGGGCAGGATAAAAAGCCTGAAGCGTAAGAGCCTGTTTATAATCTTCGGGAAGCCTTTGGCTTCTCTGCGGTGCCAACGGCACCGGACCTGTTAGCCCAAGGCGTTGCCTTGGGCTAACGAGTCTGGTGATGTTGCCACCATGGAGAAATCCGCACCAGTTTTCGTGATAAGCAGGGACACTTCTGCGGCCACTCCGTTAAGGGCCTTAGATAGACGACGGAAAGCGTTTCTTAAAAGAATGTAAACAGGTTCTTAAAAAAACCCACTTGACCATTAAGTGTATTTCTTTACCTACCTTACTCGCTTTTGACCTTTAAAAGCATTTGACGCGCCCTTCGACCGTCAACGGAAAAGTTATCCATGGCGCGTCACCCTCAATGCAATTGACATCACAAACGAATCTTCCGGCGTCTTCTCCGCCTTCACCTTCGCTGCCGATCCCCGCAGAAGGCGAAAAAGTGGCCGCGCTCCAAAATCACCTCGAATCCCTCGACGCCACAGGCCGCCTCCAGTGGGCCGCCTCCTATTTTGGCGATCGCGCCGCCATCGGCACCAGCTTTCAGGGTGCGGGCATTGTCGCCCTGCATCTCGCCGCGCAAGCCGGATTGCGCATCAACGCATTCACCCTCGATACCGGACTCCTTTTCCCGGAGACGCTCACGCTCAAAGCCGAGCTGGAAGCACGACTCGGCCTCGTCTTCGAAATTCTCACACCCGCATTTACCCTTGATGCGCAGGCCCGCGAATTCGGCCCCCGGCTTTGGGAGAGCGACCCCGACTTGTGCTGCGAGTTGCGCAAAGTCCAGCCGCTTCAGGAAAAGCTCGCCATGCTGGATTGCTGGATAACCGGCGTGCGCCGCGAGCAATCCGACACCCGTGCCACCACCCGCGTGCTGGAGCTTAACGAAGAAGCCTCAGGCCGCACACTTTGGAAGCTCAACCCGCTCGCCGACTGGACACGCGAGCAAGTCCAAGCGCACATCCGCCGCCATGCCCTTCCCTATAACAAGCTCCTCGACCGCGGTTACCGCAGCATCGGCTGCGCCCCTTGCACCCGCCCCGCCGCAGAAGGCGCCGGCACCGACGAACGCGCCGGACGCTGGACGGGCTTCGGTAAAAAGGAATGCGGCATACACACTTTTTTAAATAGGAAAGCCTAATCAACCAATCAACACACCATGGACCACCTGACACGACTAGAACAACAATCCATCTTCATCTTACGTGAAGCCTACCATTACTTCAAAAATCTCGCCATGCCCTGGTCAATGGGCAAAGATTCCAACGTTCTCATCTGGCTGGCACGCAAAGCCTTTTACGGGAAAATCCCCTTCCCGCTCCTCCACATAGACACCACCTTCGAGTTCCCCGAGATGTATCAATTCCGTGAATGGGCACGCCAATATCACGACATCGAACTCCTCGTCCGCGTGAATGACGAAGCCATCGCCCGCGGCGTCAACTACGAGAACAACGACCCCGTCACCGTCACCCACGAGTTGAAAACCGTTGCCCTGCAGCGCGCCATTACCGAGTTCAAGTGGCAGGCCCTCATCACCGGCATCCGCCGCGACGAAGACTCCACCCGCGCCAAAGAGCGTTACTTCTCGCCGCGCAACGCCGACTTTGAGTGGGACTACAAAGACCAGCCACCCGAGTTTTGGAATCAGTTCACCTCGCGTGTCGGCGAAGGCGAGCACATCCGCGTGCAGCCTCTCCTCGACTGGACCGAGCTGGACATCTGGCTCTACATCCGCCGCGAGAACATCCCCATCCCCGGCCTTTATTTTGCCCGCGAAGGCAAGCGTTTCCGTTCTCTTGGGTGCTGGCCCATCACGCATCCGGTGCCGTCCAACGCAGCCAATGTGGACGACATCATTGAGGAGTTGCGCCACACCAAGACCAGTGAACGTTCCGGACGCGCCCAAGACCACCACGAGCGCAACGCCATGCAAAAACTTCGCGCCAAAGGGTTCATGTGAGGTGTAGCGGCAGCACGCCGTGTTGATTCCTCTTTTCCGCTTTTCAGGTTCAGCGTTTTATTTTCTCCGCAACAACCACAGGAAAAACGGCCCGCCAATAAGCGCGGTGACGATGCCTATCCGCAAGCCACCCGCACAACGCCCTAGAATATCGCACGCCACCATAAACGCCGCCCCGCAAACAATGGAACAGGGAACGAGCCGCCTGTGCTCCGCGCCCAATAGAAGGCGTAAAATGTGCGGGACGACGAGTCCGACAAAGCCCACCGTGCCGGATACCGCCGTGGCAAGCGCTGTCAAAACCGTGGATAAGACGATGAGCTTGCGTTGCAACCGGGGCACGTCCACCCCGAGGCTTTGCGCTTCCTTCCGCCCCAGACTCAACAAGTCCATCGGGCGCCCAAGCGGACAGAGCAAAGCGACAGCAATGACGATGGGCGCTCCCATCAACACATGCTCCCATGTCCTGGCTTCCAGACCGCCGAGCATCCAGAAGAGAATCTGCGCGTTGCGCTCAAACGTGATCGTCGTGCTCGAAAGCACGTAGCTGGACACCGCGCCCAACATCGCATTGAGCGCGATCCCCGCCAGCAAAAGCCGCTCCGTGCCGGCACCGCCACGCGCCATCTGCAACACCAGCACCGTCGCGACAAACGCCCCGGCAATCGCCGCCGTGGGCAACACAAAAAGCGACTGTGCGGCAAGGCCACCGATACCGATGACGCCCACCGCGCCCGCTGTTGCGCCCGCGCTCACGCCCAGCAGGCCCGGACTGGCCAAACCGTTTCTGAAAAACGCCTGCATGACGAGGCCGCTCGATGCCAGCGCCGCCCCGCAAAGCACAGCAATGAGCAGGCGCGGCATCCGCAATTCCCAGATAATGCTTCCAAAAAATATATCCTTCCGGAGCAAACCGCGCAGGAACTCCGCCGGGGTCAACGGCACATCTCCCATGGCAAGCGAAGCGAAAGCGAGTGCGAAAAGCACAGCCACGGCGACTAGCGGCACCACGCGGCGGGATGTCGTCGAAGTGGCAGCCCTGAAAGCGAAAAACGCAAAAGCCACAGCGATGAAAGCGGCAATGCCGAAGAAAAAAAAGCCCGTGCCTGTGCCGCCGCCCTGTGCCCACCACGGCTCGTTCACATTTTCCCGGGCCGTTGTCGGCGCGACCTCCCGCGCAGAAAGCGCAGGCGCGCCCGTTTTTTCTCCTTCTGCAAAGACCTCCGGATGCAGTTGCCGGGCGAGAAATTCGTAACAAGAGACCCGGTAATGGCTGATGCAGCTACTTTGCCAGATGTTGAGCAAAGCGACCCGCTTTTCGCGCACCGCAGGCATAAACCGGTAAGGGGTCATTTGAGTAAACGGGCGCAACGCCTTTTCGATTTGCCCGGCATCGGGCAACGCGCCGCCGTCTCCCGTATCTCCGATGACCACCACCTTCTCGACGGGCCAATTCAGCAGTTGTTCTCCGGGCGGCGGCACCTGCCCCGTGAAACCACCGATGGTCTTGGCTAGGTTTTCCGCCCCGGCGTGCTCGCAGTAATCCTGAAAATTAGTCTGATCGCCGGGAAGCAAATCGTAGGTGGAAGGCGAGATGACCCGCACGGGTTTCACTGAGCGAAGCTTTTCCTGCAATACGGCAATGCGCCGTTGGCAATCGGCTATAGTCTGCTCGGCTCGCACCTCGGCACGGGGACCGATTTTTTTCGCAAGCAAGCGTAGGCTGCCCCATGTCTCATCCAGGGTGTTGTAACGGGAAAAAATGAAAACCTCCACCCCGCAGCGTTGTATCTGTGCGACAAGCTCGGCACGGCTGAAATCGCCGAAAAGCACCAGATCCGGACGATATTTGAGAATGGCCTCGGCATCGGCATTGAGCGGCAGGCATGGATAGGCGCGGGCCTCTTTGGAGACTGCGGAAAACTGGGCATCGCGGGCCAATTGGCTGAGCGCGGCGATTTGCGCGGAATCGGCCACTTCGAGAAGAAGTTCATCTGTGGCAACAGTCTGCGAGACAATTCGCAACGGCTCCGAGGCACTCGCCGTGCAGAGAAAAGAGAGGCAAAAGAAAAAAAGAATCAGCAGCGGCAAGCGGCAGCGCTGAGCGTGACGTGACATGGAGAGAGAGGCTAAAAAAGAAAGTCCGCAAAGTGGAGGGAAAAATTTCGGCACAAATGGCATCAGGGCGGCTGACTGAACTACAATCGAGGGGGTAACGTCCCAAAATAAAAGCGCGGACATTTCTGTCCGCGCCACAAGGCATTTGCCTCACAAACCGCGCCCTTGGCATTCACCGCGAGCGGGTCGGATATTCAGGTGTATCGCCGTTTATTTTTTCTTCGGCGGTTTCACCTTGGGAAGACTTTCGGGATTCACTTCGGGGGCGGGTTTGCCCAAGGTCCAAAACAGGCCGGCAATGACATGCTGCGCATAATCAGGCTCGCCAAAGGCACTTCCAAAGTGACCGCGTGAGGTGTAGAAAACTTTGCCTTTACCATAGGAGCGGGTCCACGCAAAGGGATGGATTGTAGCCTTTTCCACAAACTTTTCGCCATCTTCTTTGATGACTGGCGCGTAAAGGGAAACTTTTGCGCCTTTGCAGGTGCTGTCATCCACGGTGAGGATGACGTGGTTGTCCTTCTGGAGGAGCTGGAAGTTATACCATTCGTCAAACGCAATCCATGTGTCGCCCTTGGCAACGAGGTGTTTCACGGTCGGGTGTGCCTTGTCCACGATGTTGATGGTGCTCGTCTGGTGCTGCGGGTGGTGCTGGAAAGCGCCGCCGATGATCTTCTGGAATTCCGGCCATGCTGCACTTCCCTGCCAAAAGCCATCAGTGGCCGCATGCAGCCCGACGATGCCGCCGCCGTTTTCGACGTATTTTCTAAAGGCTTCGCGCCGAAGGAGCGAATCGGCCTTTTCTTTCTGTTTCTCTTCCGGGCTGGCATTTTTGGCCGGCTTGTTAGTCAGGAAATCGCCAGTCGTGCACAACAGGACGATCGCCGAGTATTTCTTCAGATTGTCCTCCGTAAAGGCAGAGACGTCTTCGGTGGCATCCACCTTGAAGTTATGCAGTTCGCCTTGCTTCTTGAAAAAGGGCACGCCGACTTCTATCGCGTCTTTGTGGCGAAAACCATTGGTCTTCGAGAAGACCAGCACGTTAAAATCTTCGGCAGCGGAAGCCAAAGCCGTAGCACCCGCCAATACCGCAAGAGAAAAGAATGTTTTGAAAAGTTTCATTGCGTTTTTGTCAGACACGGCGCGCAACCACATGTTTCACAATGAAAAATCTTTTGCCTTACCCGCATATTCCGGGAGAAATCTGAAACCCATGCCACCTACACTTCACGCGGCACACCTTGTAGATGGCTAAATTAAAATTACAACAGTATGACTTTGAATAGATTGTGAAAAATACACAAAATCCCATAAAGGGACTGGAGCATTGGGGTCGTTGGTAGCTTGTAACTTGCCGGCAAATCCGGTGTTATTTTTCGGCAACCTCATTCATAAATCCAAAAATAAATACCCGTGGCCATTGATTCCCCCAAAGAACAAACCCAGCCCGCAGCACGTCGCGTTGCGCCCGTTGCGCCGCGCCGCCCGCAAGTTCACTACATCGTCAGACGAACAGCAGGCCCTTGGAAGTTCGTCTTTTTAGCCCTCCTCACGGTGGGTGCCGCAGGTGCCCTCTATCTCAGCGGATTTCTGGAGCAGACGACAGACGGCTCAGATACTCTTGCCCAGGAAACGCAGGTGCGGGAAGAGCTTGTGCCTGAAATCGTCGAGCTGCCACCGATTGTCGCCAATCCGGAAAAAGACGGGATACTGCCGCCGGATGTGCGCGTCACTGACGAGGGCGGCAACATGGATCCGACAGAAGACCAAGACGGTAAGCAGCCTCCGCCCATGAAACCAGTTGTCAAAAAACCCGATCCGCCGAAGAAAAATATAAAACCCGGAACGCTCGTGAAAAGCATCATTCTCAACGAAGTCCCCGATGAACACTTTATCCCTGCGGACCGCATTGTTGACATCATGATCCTCTACACCAAGGCCGTGAAAACCAAATGGGGCGGCCCGGACAAAGTGCTCGAACACGCCAACGACGTGGTGGCCTACGCCAACTTCAAATTTCACGAAAAGAACGCCAAAGGCAGGCTGCGCCTGGTCGGGCTGGTGGAAGTCAACTACACTGCCGCAGACGACTTGAAAGCCGACATCGGCAACTTGAGCCGCGGGCGCATCACGAGCGGCAGGGACAATGTCCACGCGCTCCGCAAAAAAACCGGCGCGGATCTGGTTTGCCTCTTCAGCAGCGCCAATTCCAGAGGCGGTGGCGGGTTGGCGCAAATCAAAGGCCCGTGGGCGGCGATGAACTTCCCCGTCCGCGCTATTTTCAAGCATGAGATGCAGCACAACTTCGGCTGGAACCACGGCGATAGAAACGATCTCAGCATGATTCACAAAAACTTCCCGGAAGTCGCCAAATGGGAGCGCAAGATGATTTCTAAAGGCAAGCTCTTCATCCAATACGTGAGCGACGGCGAATAACCCGCCTGTCGCATAAAACATGCGGAGCGCCGCTGTTTTTTTCAGCTTTCCTCCCGCCCCCCTTTCCCGCATCACCCCACGCATGGCGAAAAAAAATACCGCGCAGGCAACTTGGGGCGGGCGCTTCTCTGAAGGCCCCGCCGCTCTCATGCTCCAGTTCAGCGAGTCCGTCTCCTTTGACCAGCGGCTCGCTCCTTTCGACATCCAGGGCAGTAAAGCCCATGCCGCCATGCTCGCCGCAACCGGCATAATCTCCGCTGCCGAACGCGATGCTATACTGGCCGGGCTCGATGCCATTCTCGCCGAAATAAAAGCCGGAAAATTTGTTTGGGATACCGCCCTCGAAGATGTCCATATGAACATCGAGCAGGCATTGAAAAAACGTGTCCCCGCCGCCGCGCGCCTCCACACCGCACGGAGCCGCAATGACCAAATCGCCGCCGACATGCGGCTCTTCTTCAAAGACGCCGCCGCACGCATTCAGGATTCCCTCACCGCGCTCCTGCGCGTGCTCCTCGACAGCGCCGCGCAAGCGCAGACCCTCTACATCCCCGGCTATACCCACCTCCAGCGGGCGCAACCGGTCAGCGTGGCGCATCATCTGCTCGCCTATATCGAAATGTTCGGGCGCGACCACAGGCGCTTCGCCGATTTCGCCGGACACGTCAACTGGTGTCCGCTCGGTTCCGGAGCCATCGCCGGCACTACGCTGCCCATAGACCGCGAATTTGTCGCCAAAGCACTTGGATTCACCGATGCCAAAGGCCGTCCTCAATTGACGCCCAACAGCATGGATGCCGTGGCCGACCGCGATATCTTCATTGAGTTTACATCCGCCTGTGCGCTCTGCGGGACGCATTTTTCGCGTGTCGCCGAAGACCTGATTTTGTGGAGCAGCGCCGAGTTCGGTTATGCTGTCATGCCCGATGCCTTCACGACTGGCTCCAGCCTCATGCCGCAGAAGAAGAACCCGGACTCACTTGAGCTGCTGCGCGGAAAGTCAGCCCGCTTGCAAGGCAACCTCTCCACATTGCTCGTGCTCGTAAAGGGTTTGCCGCTCACCTACAACCGCGACCTTCAGGAAGACAAGCCGCCTGTCTTCGACTCACTCGACACCACCCTGCTCTGCCTCAATGTATTGCGAGAGACGCTACGCGGCATGAAGCTCAATCACGCCCGTTGTGCCGCCGCTGTGTCCGACCCTCTCCTTTTGGCAACGGATCTTGCGGACTATCTCGTGCGCCGTGGAGTGCCGTTCCGCGAAGCACACCATGCCGTCGGCTCAGTTGTCGCTCTGGCAGAAAAAGAAAACGTCCCCCTGAACAAGCTCACCCTTGCGCAAGTGCGCCGTGTAAGTGAGCATTTTGGTGAAGACTGGGCGGGTGTTTTTGACTTGGAAACCGCCATGCGCTCACGCGAACGCACGGGCATGCCCGGGCCAAAACAAGTGGCATCGCAAATCGCACGTTGGCGGAAAAAGTTGAATTAGATTTTCAAGAGCAATAAAGACAAAAAAGCGAATATAACGCATAAAACAACACGCCTTAAAGCCGTGGATTACGTTGATTCTTATTAAGATTTGCTGCAAAAGGAATAAGCGCCTGGTGAGGAAATCTATTTATCATTAGCCTCAAAAAAGACATCTTGTTTTATCGGACGCCTTTGTTTGCTTCTTTTACCCCTATTGCCCTTCAATTCTGATTTTTTTCGGGAACGTCCTTTGCCAGTCTCCTGTCTAGCCCTCCCACCATGATTCATTTGATTCACCGTTTCCGGACGAATGTCCCAGGCTGGGCGCTCGCGCTCTTGCTTGCCGCAGCACCCGCTTCCGCTCAACTCACACCTTCCAACCTCCTCTGCGAAAGCCTCGACGCGCCCTCTGGCATTGACGCCAAACAGCCGCGCCTCTCGTGGGCACTCACCGCCGCCAATCCCGCCACCCGCGCACAAAAACAAAGCGCCGTCCAAATCCTCGTCGCCTCCTCCCGCGCCAATCTCGACGCCACCACGGGCGACATCTGGGACAGCGGACGTGTCTCCACCGACGATCAAGCCGCCCTCGTCCCCGCCGCCGTCAAGCTCGCCACTGGCACCACTTATTACTGGAAGGCCCGCACTTGGGATCAGGACAACCGCCAATCCCCGTGGAGCACCCCCGCGACATGGACGACAGGACTCCTCGACGCCGCTGATTGGGCCGGTGCCAAATGGATAGGCCAGCCGGAACGCATTGACCAAAAAGACTCCAAATCCGGCCCCACCAAGAAAACCCACTGGCTGCGCAAAAACATCACCCTCGCCGCGCTTCCTCCCGCCGCCACCTTCCACGTCGCCTCCATCGGCTACCACGAACTCTACGTCAACGGCCAGCGCGTCGGCGACACCGTGCTCGACCCCGCCGTCTCCAACCCCTACCACCGCGTTTACTACCGCACCTACGACGTCCGCCCCTTCCTGCGCCCGGGCAAAAACACCGTCGCCCTCTGGCTCGGCCAAGGCTGGGCCGGCTGGGGAAATTGGAACAGCTACAACATGAATTTCGACTCCGCCGTGAAACACGGCCCCGTGCTCATCGGCGTCTTGCGCGACCAGCAAAAGCCCCTCGCCGTCACCGATGCCACTTGGAAATCCCGTCCCGCCAACCTCTCCGCCAGCAACCAATGGATGTGGGCCAGCTTCGGCGGCGAACAACTCGACCTCACCGCCGCGCTCCCCAAGTGGAACTCTCCCGACCTCGACGACTCCAGCGCCGATTGGCCCGCCGCCAAGCTCGTCACGCCCAACCCGCTTCCCCGCCTCACCGCCCACGCCGTCCAACCCAACCGCGTCATCCGCACCTTCAAGCCCGTCTCAGTCGAAGCTGTCCCCGGCAAGGAAAACACCTGGCGAATAGACTTCGGCAAAAACTACAACGGCTGGGTCACTCTCCCGCTCCACGGCCCCCGCGGCACGCAAGTCACCCTCAGCTACACCGAAAAACACGACCCCAAGAAACCGCTCAAAGACCTCGCCGTCTTTAACCAAGTTGACCAGGTCATCCTCAGTGGCGACCCCGCCCTTGACCGCTTTCAGAACCGGTTCAACTACCATCAATTCCGCTGGCTCACCGTCGAAGGCGTCACCACCAAGCCCGACATCGCCCAAATCACCGCCAGCCAAATCCGCACCGACTACGCCAACGCCACCACCTTCGAAAGCTCCGACTCCACGCTTAACCAAATCCACGACCTCGTCCTTCACACCTATGAATGCCTCACCCTCGGCGGCTACATCGTGGACTGCTCCCATCGCGAGCGCGGCGGCTACGGCGCCGAAGGCCAGGCCAGCATGGAAACCGGCATGACCCACTTCGACAGTGCCGCCCTCCTCCGCAAATGGACTGGCGACTGGCGCGACCTCGTCCGCCCCGACGGTGGCCTTCCCAATTGCGCTCCCACCTACTGGGGTGGTGGCGGCCCGGCCTGGAAAATGGCCCTCATCAACTTGCCCGTCGCCGCGCACACCCGTTACGCAGACAACCGCGTCCTCGAAGAAAACTACGCCGCGATGAGCCTCCACATCGAAAGTCTGCTCCGCCAAATTGACGGCAACTCCGCCAAAGTCTTCCCCGCCCACGGCGGCTCCATCTGGGACAACATCGGCGACTGGTATGCCGCCTCCCGGAAAGACCCCCCGCGCGGCCAACGCCTCAACCCCCAATTGAGCCAAAACCGCCAGTTTTTCAACAACGCCTTCATCGTCCACACGCTCGACAACCTCGCGCTCGCCGCCCGTCACCTCGGCAAAACCGCCGACGCTCAAAAATACACCGCCCGCGCCGATGCTCTCCGCGCCGCCGTCCACAAGGCCCTCTATAACGCCGCCGAGAACACCTACGGCTACAAAGAACAAACCAACCTCGCGCTTGCACTTCAGACCGGCATCACTCCCGAAGACCTTCGCGACAAGGTCGCCGCCGGACTGGAAACCGACATCCGCGAAACCCACAACGGGCACATCACCAGCGGCGTCCTCGGCACCTACATGCAGTTGAAATACCTCACCCGCACTGAGCGTTCCGACCTCATTTATCTCATGCTCACGCAACCCGGCATCCCGGGCTGGGTGAACTTCCTCAAGCTCGGTTACACCACCGTCCCCGAAGTTTGGGATCCCGTCAAAGCGCCTCCTTACGGCCAATCCGTCGCCCACAGTTCCTTCATTTCCGTCGGCGCGTGGTTCGTGGAAGGACTTGTCGGCATCCGCCCCGACCCCGAAGTTCCGGGCTTCAAGCACTTCTTCATCTCGCCCGGCGCGACAGAACAAGTCGAGTGGGTGAAAGCCACACACAAGACCGTTCGCGGTGAGATTGCCGTCCAATGGAAACGCGAAAAAGCGACGGGCAAATTTATTTTGGAAGCCACTATTCCCCCGAACACCACGGCCACCGTGCGCATTCCCGCGAAGAGTGCCGGAAGCGTCACCGAAGGCGGAAAGCCGGTGAGCGGTGCCGTTGCCCAGAAAGACGCCGTGCTCGTGAGCATCGGCAGCGGCACTTACCGCTTCGAGGCAAAGTAAAAAAGCAAAGAGACAAGGTATGGGAGGACGGCAACAGCGTTGATTTTTTTATCCACGAATTTCACGAATTTTGTTGTCCTCCTAGAACGCGAAAACAACTCCCGTTTTAACCACAGATTACACTGATTATCAGGGTGTTTTATGAGAAAACTCAATAGGCTCCTGCATAATTCACGATCAAAAAAACTTAGTAGGTCTCATTCAATTCGTGAAATTTGTGTAATTCGTGGATAAAGCGGGAATTGTTTTTTGACTAGTCAGGAGCCATCTGAACGCTAGTTCATTCACCTGCAATGTCGTTGTTCGCTGCAAAAACAAACACAGAACATTCGTCGGAAAATGAATCCGCGCGAAATATCTTCAACGCCGTCTGGCAAGCGCTCGAAACTGAGCCGGGACGCGGGAAATTGATTTTCCCCAAAGAAATCTTCTGGCTCAACGGTGCGCCCGGCGCTGGCAAAGGAACACATACGGCGTTCATCCTGAAGCAGCGCGGTTACACAAGCCAACCCGTTGTCGTGAGTGACTTGCTGCAAACCCCGGAAGCGCGTAAACGCATTGACGCCGGTCTGCTCGTGAGCGACCACGAGGTTTTGGAATTGCTCTTGCGCAGGCTGCTGGATCCTGAATTGCGCGATGGCATCATCGTGGATGGATTCCCGCGCACTCAAGTGCAGGCAGAATGCCTGAAACTGCTCCACGCCCGCTTGGAAGCACTGCACGCGACGAATTCAGCAAAATACCCCAAACCGGCTTTTCACATCTTAATCCTCTTCGTTGACGAGAATGAAAGTGTAGCCCGCCAGACAAAGCGCGGACGCGACGCCCAGGAGATGAACGCGCAAGCCGACAAAAAAGAAGATTTGGTCGAAGTGCGCAAAACAGACATTGACCCCGAATTGGCCCGGAGCCGCTACCGCGTATTTCTCAACCTGACCCATGAGCCGCTTCTCTCGCTACGCGGTGTATTTTACTACCACCTCATCAACGCGCATGGCACTATTGAGGATGTGCGGCAGCGCATTGAGGAAGAGCTGGTGCAGTAGGAAGGGCACTGGGAGCCCTCCACCGGGTGCAGTTTATTTCAGCACAGCATCGCACACTGCATTGCCGATGCCGACGAGTGCGGCACCGGTGATGAGTCCCGCGCAGATCGGCTCCAGGCACTCCACCCAAAGCAAATTGCCGCGTGTGCCAGGCGTATTGAAGCGCCGGCCCATGAGGTGGAAAATAAGCGCTCCGGCAAACATGCTCAGGCAGGCTTCCGGGGGCAGCACTGCGCCCAGCCCGATGGTCACCCCCGACAACGGGAAGCGCCCGCGGGTGGTGAGTCTCAAAATCTCAAATGCCAATGCCAGCAGGCCCGCGACAGCCATCGCTGTGAGCGCCGAGTTGGGCAAGCTGCCCACGCCTTTCTCGATAAACCGCGCCACTCCGGCCCATTGCACTGCCCCCGGCATGGGGAACTGGTCGCTCACGAGCGTCTTTACGCTACGCGTGCCATCCGGCCCGGGCTGGAGAAACAAAAGATAAAATATCGGCGTGGAAGCAATCGCCCCTGAGATGATGCCGATGACGTGCCCCACGGCCTGCTGGCGCGGCTTGGCCCCGAGCATGTAGCCGGGCTTGATGTCGGAAAGCAGATTGGCGGCATTGCCGGCTATCTCCCCCGTCATGCCCGCTGTGCTGAGGTTGGTGGCAGCGCTTGTCCGGTCGAGTGCGCCCATCGTGAATTGCGTAATTTTGCTAAGTGCTCCCACAGGTGTCCACGAGGTGAGTGCCATGGCGTTGGCGGCGATCATACTGAGCAGGAAAGCGAGCGGGACAGACACAGCCACCAACTCCCATTTCGCGCCAAAAAATTCGTGGGCCATCCACGCTCCCAAAGCCCCAAACAGCGGGATACCGACATACGAGAGCCACAACGGCAGCTCGATGTGTTTGAGCACATCTTCCTGTTTTTGCGCATCGGGTTTTCGCTTTTTGAAAAGGCCGGTGAACGCCCCGATGAGCATCTCCGGCTTGGCAAGCAGGCTGACGACCGAGCCGACAACCATCGCCGTGATGGGCCACCAGAGGCCCCACTCGTTGACAAACTGTCCGCGCATCACAGCACCGCCGGGGCTCGCCGGAGCGACGACACCGTGGTGTATCATGAGCGGGCCGAGCAGGCCGAAATTAATCAATGCGCCGAGCAGCACGCCCGTGGAGGTGCGTAGCCCCATCAGACCGCCAACGCCGACCATGGCAAAATCGCCGCCGATTTGCAGCCCCATGTTCCGGATGTCCACACCGAGTATCTTGGGGATCCAGAGGTCGTATTTCGCTGCAAGCAGGTAATAATAATTGCTCAAGGTCTCGTTGATATGCCACGGCGTTGATGCGGTATCGCCATTGCCCAGACCGAGTATCTTGAATTGAAGCAGGCGCATCCAGCCCGGGCTGATGAGGAACTGCCACACCCCGGCAATGACGGAAGCCAAGCCAAGCACCCGCGCCTTGAAAAGGCCGCTGCCCGGCTCGCTGGTGTAAAGCGTGTCGAGCACCACGCCACAGGCGCGGCCTTCGGGAAACGGCAACTGGTCGTCATTGATGAAGCGCCGCTTCATCGGAAAGGCCACCAGCACCCCGATTATGCAAATAACGCAATTCCACAGTATCATCTGCCACCACGGGATGACCTTTCCCGTCATCAGCATAAGCGCGGCAAGGCTGGATATGAGCGGCGAAGTCATGTAGCCCGCGGAGGTGGCGATGGACTGCATGGCATTGTTCTCGAGGATGGAGAAATCTCTGCCCAATCCGGCGCGGGAAAGTGCCTTGAACATGGCAAATGCGAGGATGACTGCGGTAAGCCCGACGCCAAGCGTGACGCCGCTTTTGGCCCCGATGTAGAGATTAGTTGCACAGAGCACGCTGCCCAAAAAGAAGCCGGTAATGCCAGAGCGCAACGTGAGTTGGGGCAGGTCTCCACGGAAAACTTTTTCAAACCACCAGCGGTCTTTTTGAGCGCGGGTCCAGGTGCGTGTCTGTTCTTCGTTCAGTTCGTAAATGGCCATGGGAGGAAAAGCCCCGCAATAAGCAGAAGCCGGGCACGGTGCTCAATCTTTTAGCCGAGATTTTTTATAGAAATCCGGAATGCCTCTTTTTGTCCATGCCCGCCTGTCTCTTTTTTCTCGCTTGAACGCGGCATATGCGCGTTTTTAACCGCCCGTAACGAGCTATGATTCATCCCGCCGCAATCGTCCCCCAAACCGTGAAAATCGGCACCGATGTCGCCATCGGCCCTTACGCTGTCATCGAAGACGGCGTCGTGCTCGGCGACCGCTGCCAGATCGCCGCGCACGCCGTGATCAAGAGCGGTGCCGTGCTCGAAGAAGAGGTGCAGGTGGACCATCACGCCGTGATCTCCGGGTTGCCGCAGGACACCGGGTTCGACCCCGGCACGCCCTCTGGCGTCATCGTCGGGCGCGGGACGCGCATCCGGGAAGGCGTCACCTTGCACCGCGCCACCAAGGCGGGCGCTTCCACTATCATCGGCCCGGGATGTTACCTCATGGCACTCGCGCACGTCGCGCACGACTGTGTGCTCGGCGAACACGTCATCATCGCCAATGCCGCCATGCTCGGCGGGCATGTGCATGTCGGCGACCGCGCTTTTGTCAGCGGCGGCGTAGTCGTGCATCAATTTGTCCGCCTCGGTGAAAGCACCATGTGCAGCGGCAACGGGCGCTTTGGCATGGATGTGCCGCCCTTCACGATCGCGCTTGAGCGCAACCATATCGCCGGACTGAATCTCGTCGGGTTGCGCCGCCGCGGTTTCACGCACGCGATCATCGCCGACATCAAAAACTGTTACCGTGCGGTCTATCGCGACGATACGCTGAACCTTGTGAACAATGCCACGGAAGCGCTGGCTTCAGGTTTGGCAAAAACGCCGCAAGGACGGCAGTTTCTCGAGTTTTTCACCGACGCAAGCGCGCGGCACCAATTCATACGCCCTCGCAAAAACGGCGACGCGGAATAACAAACGCCTTGCATCTATGACCACCGGTGCGCTCGCACAAAAACCACTCGCCCTGCTCTGCGGAGACCCGTCTGGCATCGGGCCGGACATCATCGCAAGCTGGCTCCACGCCGCGCCTGAAAATCGCATAGGAGTCGTCCCCGTCGGTGCGCAATCCTGGCTCGACACACTCCCTGTGCCCGGTGTGCCGGTCGGGAAAAAAGGATTTGTCCCGACTCCTGGCGCACCCGATTCCGAGGGGCAGCGCATTGCCTGGGATGCGCTGGAGGCGGGTGCAGCCGGATGCCTCGACGGCACGTTTGCCGCCGTGGTCACCGGCCCCGTGAACAAGGCGCAGCTTGCCGGCATCGGCTATCCTTATCCCGGCCAGACTGAGTTTTTCGCCGCACGTTGGAGCGGAGACCCTGTGATGGCCTTTGCTGGCGGACGCATGAGAGTTGTGCTCGCTACATGGCACATCCCGCTCTCCGCTGTCAGCGGGGCACTCACCCGGCCACTACTGGCACGCACTGTTGCAGCGGCGGATGTCCTCGTGCGGAAAACCAGCTCTGCCCACACACCGCGCATCGGAGTCTGCGGGCTGAATCCTCACGCTGGCGAAAGCGGTTTGCTCGGCTTGGAAGAGCGTGAACGGCTCGACCCCTGGCTTGACGAGTTGCGTGTCGCGTATCCCGGGCTTTCCCGGTGCCAACCCGGGGACACTGTCTTCCGGCGGCATCTGGATGGCGAGTTTGACGTCGTTGTCGCCCTCTACCACGACCAAGGGCTTGCACCGCTCAAGACTCTGGAATTTGAGCAAAGCGTGAACCTTACGCTTGGCTTGCCATTTCTGCGCACCAGCCCGGACCACGGCACTGCCTATGCGCTGGCTGGCACCGGAAAGGCTTCGACGACCAGTTGGGAAAATGCCGTGCGTCTCGCCCGCATCATTAAGAGCCGCAGCGCTCCAGGGGCATGAGGGGAGGCGCGGCGTGCTTTCAGAAAAATTGTAAACAGGCTCTTCGGGTTAAAGCGGAATATTAATCTCTACTTCCTCGTCATAATTCACGCCGTTAATGCCAAAGCCAAAGAGCTTCAAAAACTCACTCTGGTATCCGGCATAATCCGTGAGCGTGTTCAAATTTTCCGTAGTAACGTTCGGCCAGACATCAAACACCTCTTTTTGGATGTCTTCGCGCATTTCCCAATTGTCGAGGCGGACTCGCCCGTCTTCGTCGAAATCCAGAAAATTGTCGTTATACATCTGCGTCGAGAAAAGGCGCCACGCTTGTTCGATACACCCTTCGTGGATGCCATGCGCTTTCATGGCCTTGAAAAGGAGCGCAATATAAAGCGGCACAACCGGAATGGCGGAACTAGCCTGCGTGACCACCGCTTTGTTCACGGAAATAAAAGCACGCCCGCGATGTATCTTCAACAGGGCGTCTATGGACTTGGCTGCGCGTTCGAGGTCTTCTTTGGCACGGCCTATGGTGCCGTTTTTATAGACCGGCCATGTCACCGTCGGGCCGATGTAGGAATAAGCCACGCTGTTGCACCCCGGCGCGATGAGGCCGGCACTGTCCAACGCCTCCATCCAAAGCTCCCAGTCCTCTCCGCCCATTACTTTTACGGTGCCCTCAATGTCGCCATCTGCGGCGGGCGCGATCGTGATTTGCGTCACCTCGTTGCGATCGGTGTCCAGATTTTTTGAAGTAAAAGACGTCCCGATAGGCTTGAGCACAGAACGGTAGGTAATGTTGGTTTGGGGGTCGGTGCGACGCGGCGAGGCCAACGAATAAATGACGAGGTCTATCTGGCCCATTTCTTTTTTTATCAAGTCAATGGCTGCGACTTTTAACTCATTGGAAAATGCGTCGCCGTTGAGCGATTTTGCCCAAATGCCATCTTTGCGCGCCTGGGCCTCAAAAGCAGCGGAGTTATACCACCCCGCCGAAGCCGGACGCTCATTTTCGCAGGGCTTCTCATAAAAAATGCCCAACGTGGCAGCGCGTGCTCCGTAGGCAAGCGCGATGCGGGACGCCAAACCGTAACCTGTTGACGCGCCGATGATAAGCGCACGTTTTGGACCTCCCTTGAGTGGCTTTTGGGCTTTTACATACGCGATCTGTTCGCGGACACGCGCATCGCAGCCATTGGGATGGGCGGTAACGCAAATGTAGCTGCGGATTCTGGGTCTAACAACCTGCTTTAGTGACATGTTGACTGCGGGGCTAGAGAAACGACTCAAATCTTCAATCAAAAAGCGCTTCACGGGCGAGCGTGAGAGAGGAGAGGAAGGGCTGTAGAATACTGCCCGATCATGTCCGCGTTCCCGCCGCAGACGAGCTACAGTGCGACTCCCGGCCCTGAACAAAACGAGCAAGAGCGGACAAGTTCCCTTTGACGTATGCCCGGGAATGAATTCTCTGTGTCGCCTTCACATGAGCACTCCGATAAACAAAACCATCTTTCAAAAAATCGCAGACAGGGAGATCCCCGCCAATTTCGTTTACGAAGACGATTTGTGTTTCTCCATCCGCGACATCAACCCGCAAGCCCCCACTCACCTGCTCGTTATCCCTAAACGAGTCGTGCCGCGCCTCGGGGAAAGCACGCCAGAGGACGAAGCCCTGCTCGGGCACTTGCTCGTCACTGCGGGGAAAATTGCACAAGAGCAAAAGTTGTCGGCTGGCTTCCGCCTTGTCATCAACAACGGCAAACAGGCCGGGGAAAGCGTGCCGCACCTGCACGTCCACCTGCTTGGAGGCCGCGACCTCACCTGGCCTCCGGGCTAGGCCGTATTTTCATGGAAATTCAAGCTGCTCAAAATCCCGGGCCAACGCTGCGCGCTTCCTCTGAAATATGCGGGAAACCGGCTTCAGACACCGTTTGCCTCGCAGACAGCACCGAGATGTTTTTATTTCTGGATGCCGCCGGACGGGAACCGTTTGTCGGCGTCTGGGCACATGGTATCTGGCTGGCTTGCCGCTATGCCGAGAAACAGGCGGCGACAGAGAGCCTGTTTACCTTAATAGATGATGCGCTACGGGGGCCTTGGGGACTTTCGATGAAACTCGCCGATTGCGGCGGCTTCATTTTTACAGAAGGGCCGGGTTCTATTTTGGGCATACGCATCGTGGCGATGGCATTGCGCGGCTGGCGGGCATTGCCGGGACTCGCGCACAAACCAATTTACGCCGTCGGCTCGCTGGAGCTTTCAGCCCACCTGTTGCTACGGGCGAAACCGGAGCGGCGCGATTTCACCCTGCTGGCTGACTCCCGCCAGGGTTGGTGGAATACGGCAGTGGTGCGCGATGGCGTGGTGGCGCATGGCTTCAACGAAGTGCGCGGGACGGAGTTGTCTATGCTCCCGGGACCTTTTTTCCGCATCACGCAACGGGCATTAGGGGCGCCACCCGTAGCCTGCGAGCCGCTCCCGGAAGACTTGCTGGAGAGGGATCCCACAGTGCTTGCTATGCCAAACCTGCTGCGGGAGACGGATGCACCAGATGCCGTGAATATGCCGGGGCAATTTGTAAAATGGGAACCGGCACGCCATCGGTAGGCGGAAGGCAGAAGGATTGAAGGTAACCGGATTAAGGATGAAAGGATTCGGGAGAATTCATCCCTTAGCCTTTTGCCCCTTCACCACGTCCGTCCCGTTTGCGAGTCGGGAGGAGTTTCACCATTCATACGTTGAAAAAGTCTCGCGGGCGAATCGCCCCCTTTCACCCGCTCCAGGCGCTGTAAAGGGGCAAGCAGTTTCGGATCCACATTTTTGTCGAGCGCAGACCCTTGCGCCGGGACACCGCCCACGCGCTGCGTCCCAGCCTGCTTTTCCGCTTGCTCCTGGCCTTCAGCGGGTTTTGCCGCGCGTTCTTCATTCTTTTTGCCCTCGTCGCGCATATCGCCAAAAGCGCGTTCACCCGGCTTGCCTTCCGGCTTCGGAGGAGGCGCTTTGGATTCGTCTGCACCGCCTGTGTCTTTAGTGTCTTTCTTTTGGCCATCGGCCTCGTTGGGCTGGCCATCTTTGTCTGAGGATTTCCCGTTTTGAGAATCCTCCTTGCCGCCCTTTTGTCCGGACTGCGCATCTTGCCCGCCATCTTTTTTCTCCCCTTCCTTCTTCTCGCCATCCTTCTTCTCCCCTTCCCCGCCCTGCTGTTGCTGATCCTGCTTGGAGTCTTTTTCTCCCTCGCCGCCGGATTGCTTTTGCTGGTCCTGCTGCTGCTTGTCCGCGTCGGATTTTTTCTGATCGTCCTTCTTGTCTTTTTGCTGCTGCTGTTGCTGTTCCTGTTTGGACGGCTCTTCCCTCAGCGCTTCGAGACGTTCGCGGAGTTTGGCCCAGTCTGCACCGGAAGGATCGGCCTTGGCTGCCCGGCGGACAGCTTCCAGTGCGTCGTCCACCGGCCCTGTGGGCACGGGTTTTCCGCCAGCACGCAACGGCTCCCCGAATGCCAGTGTCGCCTCGCCAAGCTCTACGGCGTCTTTTGACGAGAGCGCGGACTGCTCGGAAAGACGCCCCACCAGCGAAGAGAGTTTTGCAGTGGCAGCGGCAGACTCCGCATCGGCGCGGGCATCCGCTTCTGCCGTGGAAGGATCCGGTGCCATGGGGACAGAGACGGGAGGCTCTGCCGGTAAAGTCTCAATGGAGGCCGACTCAAGAGACGCCGGGAAAAGCAATGCCGCCGCAGCCAGCGCAATCGAAGGGACAAGCGCAATGCGGCGGGGGCGGGGGCGCACGGGAAATTCGCGCCAGAGGCTCCACGCGAGAAACACCAGCGCGGCGGCGAGGAACCATTGGTAACGCTCGGTCATGCGCACGCGGTTTTCCTCGCGAAACTCGCCTTTCCGCCCGGTCGCGACGGTGGCCTCGATGATTTGCGCGAGGTCCACCCACGAGCTGGCGTCGGCATAG
>JAITXH010000054.1 GCA_031284845.1 Puniceicoccales bacterium
CCGGGGCTTTTACTTCTAACTCCGGTGAAGTTCCTCCGACGGCACTCGCAGCCCTGTTAGCACTCGGAGCTATGCCGTCGTGAGAAGCGACAGAAGAAAGCGCCACAGGATTGGGGTCGCCGGAGGGCCAGCTACGATAGGAACCCATGAAGGTCGAGACGCGGCCCTTGGTATCCACGAGATCGTTGACTTTTCCGATGCCGGCTTTCCACGCATTGGCGAAGTTGATCGAAGAGCTATAGTTCTCGTTATAAAAAATCCCTCGAAGATTTCCCCATGTGTGAGGGGCGAATTGGTCGAGAGACACGTCGTAGAGTGTGGCGGCAAGCTCGACTGGCGAAGGACCGGCTGCATTTGGATTTTTGATGCGAAGCGTCCATGTCTCACGTCCGCCGGGGACGAGCTTGGAGTTGAAGCGCTCCCATCCGAGATTGAGTTCCTTGTTGCTCCACGGGACGTCTATTTTCCTCTCTTGTTTATAAAAACGGTTTTCGCGGACTTGGGCGATCTGCACGGTAAAACCGCCACGCAATTCTTCCGTAACGGGGAATGCGATTTTTTGCTGCGTGCGGGCGGGGTCTGTCCAGAAGCGCTGAAGTGTTTTGCCGCGATGCTTGATGCTGACGAGGGCGCGGGCGGTGTCGTAGCCGCTGCTCCAGAGTGCGGCAAAGGTGTCGCCGGGCTGAAATTCGTTTTTCTCAACGTTGAAGGCAAACGGCACGCGCACGGCACCACGGGTGGCAGCAGGGTCGGCGACGGTGATTTCGGTGCGGGCGCGCACGGGCTGTCCGAAGTTGTCGGCAGTGGTGAGCACAGCGCGGTAAATGCCAACGGGGAGTTTGGCATGGAGCGTGCCAATGCCGGTGGCATCGGTAGTGAAGCTGTGCGTAAAGATGCTGTCGCCCTCCGCCCATGTGCGCGAATCTCCGGGGTGTTTTTCGCTCTCGGCTTCGCCATCTGAATCCCAATCCCGATACGAAAGCAGCTTGGAGCGGATGACTTTTGCAGGTAGGCGGAGTGCGTAAATAACGAGCTGGCCGGTGGCCTCGCGAGGCTCGCCGTCAAGGGAGGCGGTGCTGACTTTGAGGGCGACGGGAGCATCGCTTGTCTGCCATGCGCCAACGGCAATTTCTGCATTGATGGCGGCGTAACCGATAGCGACCCGGCGTATGCCCACACGGGTCTCGCCGGTGGCGTCGGTGACATCGGCGGTGATCTGGTAATTGAAGCGGGGTTCGTCCTTGGGATCGGTGGCCTTGTCCGGTTCGGCGGTGAACTGGATGGTGAACTTTCCGCTGGCATCGGTGGCGGCAGTGCCGTGGGCGATAGCACGCCCGGCAGTTGGCACGCGCCACCAGCACCAACGCGGCCACTGCGCCGTGCGCATGACCTTCCACTCGACTTTCGCGCCGTCCACGGGTGCGCCGGTGTAAGCGGTAGCAGTGCCGGTGAGAGTGACGGGGGCGTCAAGTTTCGGCGGCGTGGCCGGGGCGGCGAGAAGGACCTCGAACTTGGGTCGTTTATATTCTTCGATTTGGATAGTGGAGCGCCCATTTTCAGCACCGACAGTGTGAAAGGTGTAGCTCCCGTTGATTCGCCCGGGCGGCACGATGAAACTGCCGGAGGCAGTGCCGTATCCATTGGTGCGAAGTTCGAGGCGGGCGGCTTCTTTGCGATTGGGGTCGTCCAGCACGACAGCGATTTTCCGCCCGGCGGCGATAGCGTATTGGTTGGTGTCGCGGTTGGCGGTGAAGACGACGGCCTTGAACTGGATGCTCTGGCCCGGGCGGTAGATGGCACGGTCGGTGAAAAAGCGGATGTAGTAGCGCGTGCGCTCGGGGGCGGCAGATGGAGAGCGGTAGTTGGCATAGCTGCTGGCTGCGTCGGAACTGATGCTGTGCCCTCCGGGGCCTTCCGCAAGGAGCAGCGTGTCCTCTCTATTGGGAGAGTGGATGGAAAAGGCACCGGTGGCATCGGTCTTGGCCACTTGGAGCTTCACACGCTCGCCTCCGCTTTTACTGTGGCGGAGATACCACCCGGTGACGGTGGCATCGGGCACAGGCTCACCAGTGATGGCGTTGAGGACAAGGCCCTCTAGTCTGCCGCTGGCACCGAGAGCGGGTTCGCCGCCGAACAAAAGGGCGAGATCGCTCACCCACGCGGTGGTGTAAATGATGGCGTTCTTTTTGGGGGAAAATTTTTCGCTGACGCTGGCGATGATAAAATAGAAACCGGGGGCAAGGTCGTCGGGGGCATCAACGCGATGTGTGCGCATGACGTAATCGGCGGTCTTCGGAAGCGCGACCTGCCATGTTTTTACCGGGTTTTTTTTGAGGAGAGCGGCGAACTCGGCGGCATTGAGCGAATCGGGGCGGTTGCGCTTGCTGGCGAGGAATTCCTGCCAGTCGGCGGCAACGGCGCGGAAGTGGATGGTCTCGATGTTGCGGTATTGGATGGCGATTTCAGGCGTGGAAGCATTCCAGACTGATTCGGTTTTGATGGAGTCCAGCTGAGGATCTTCAATTTGAGCGATGAGGGAACGGCAACGGGCGGCAGCAGCGCTGCTTGGGTGAAGCGCGAGGCCCTGCACGGCGACTTTGTAGGCTTCGAGTGGATTTTTTTCGCGAAGGAGGCTGGAGAGTTCGGCGGCGGCATCGCTGGCGGTCTCTTCGCTTTGCCAGCGTTTGATGTGGGCACGCAGGGCATGCTCAACGCGGGCATCGGTGTCGGTGGAGCGGCTGAGCGTTTTGCCGGCCCAGAGGATGCGTTGCAAATCGGCGTCGCTCAGCGCGAGAGGCGAAGTGTCGTTTAAGTGGAAGCGCAAGACGTCTTGGAAAAGGCGGATGGCGTGGAGTGCCGCAGAATCGGTGTCGTTGGTCTGCGGCTTCCAATCGAGGAACTCCTCAAGAGAGCCAAGAAGCGGTGAATCCGCAGCGGGCTGAAAATGGTCTTCAGCCTGCGTGATGCCCTGCTCGCCGAGACTGTGAAAGTCAATGGCATCGTGAACGAGAAAGTCATAGAGTGTGGGGCGGAGTGCATCGGGACGAAACGCAGGCTCCCTGTTGGCATCGCAGGCGAGGAAGGTGCCGAAAGCGGTAACCGGGGTGCGCTGGAGCGCGGCGGTGTCGGCAAGAGCAAGAGTGTAGTAGCGCCGTATCTCGGCGCGGACGCGGGTAGCATCCCATGTGAGGAAGTCGGCGCTGTCGTCCTGGGCACGCGAACGGTGGAGGAGATCCCAGTGGTGGTGATCGTAATAGCGTTGCCATGCGTGGGCGAGAGCGGCGGCGAGCATGGGCTTGAGAGCGAGCGGGGCACTCTCGAAGTAGGGCGTGAGGATGCGGATTGCAGCGGCTTCTCCGCCACGGCGTTCGATGACGGCTGAGATGGTAGCCTTTTCCAGTATGGCGGCGAGGGCGATGTCGTAATCTTGCGCAGTGAGAGCGGCAGCAATGAGCGGCTCGACGAGCGTGAGGGCAGTTTTAGGCTGACCGTCTTCCCTCGCCTTTTGGACGTTTTTCAAGTCAGCGGCGGCATCTGCAAAGACGGCGGCTGGCGTGAACATGGCGAAGAGCGAAAAGAGCGTGATAAAGAGAGAAAAACGGCGGATGTGCATGAGCGTAGTATGTATGCCCGAAGAATGCGTCTCCCATCATCGAAGTCACATTAATAAATGATGAAAATCGGAGAGACGCGCAGACCTCAATAGCCGTGCAAGGTGATACCCAGTTCTTTAGCGCGGTTGATGACCTTGTCTTTATCCAGCATGAGCACATTTCCCGCCTCCAGCGCCGCATGACGCACGCCGCCCTCTGCCATGCTTTCCAGCGTAGTCAAACCGAAGCAGGGCACATCGAAACGGTAATCCTGCCCCGGTTTCACAGTTTTCACAAACAACGGGTCGTTCGCGCCGACATCCGAGCAGCGCCGCAGCATCTTGTCCGTCCCCTCGAACGCCTCCACCGCCACGGTCGTGCCGCCACTCACGACGACCCCCTGCCCGATGTTCAGCCGGGCGATTTCCTTGGCGATGCGCACCCCGTAATCCAGCGTCTCACTGTCTATCCCGCTCCGCCAGCCGGTCATGCACCCACGGGTGGCAAGTTGGTCATCGAGAAAGGCGCGGGCATCGAGATGCGTCACGCCGGTTTTGCTGATTTCCTGTGCGAGTGCGCCAAAGATGGTCTCTGCATTTTTTTCTTTGAGCGAAGCGAGTATCATGACGGCCTTCACGTCGGGGGTCAGCCCGCGGAACAAGCGGCGCGGCGTGATCTGCCCGGCCATGATGGAATAGCCCGCACCGAGGCGCTTCAAGGCGTCAAGCATGTGTCCAAGTTGCCCGACTTTTATCCAGACTGTGTCTTCAGGTGCGAAGGTAGAAACAAGCTCCGGGCTGGTCTCATCCACGAAGGCAACGAGTTTTACCGGAATCCGGGCGGCGCGCAGACGCCCGACCGTGAGTTCGGGATAGCGCCCCTTTCCGGCAAGCACAACGACCACACGGGACGGGGAAAAATCAAGTGGCAAAAACCGTGAATCCATCGCCGGGCATTTCGCGCAGGCACGGCTGTTGAAGCAACGTAAAAAGGCGGTTTCTGAAACAGAAAAAATGAACCCGCCACGATCGCGCTTCCCCCTCCGGGCAATCAACAACCAAGCTCGATTTTTCCAACGCGCCGCGCGTGGCGCCCGCCTTCAAAGGCGGTGCTCAAAAAGATGCTCAAATATTTTTTTGCCATATCCGCAGTGGTGTATTTCTGGCCAAAACAAGCGATGTTGGCGTCGTTGTGGCGACGCGAAAACTCCGCAATGTCCTCATTCATACACAGGGCGGCACGCACGCCCCGCACCTTGTTTGCCGCGATGGAAATGCCAACTCCGCTCGAACACACGAGCACGCCAAACTGCGCCACGCCTCCGACCACATCTGCGGCCACAGCGTGTCCAAAGTCCGGGTAATCCACGGATGCCTCACTGTCCGCGCCGCGGTCTGTTACGGTGTGTCCAAGCGAGCACAAATGCTCCTTGAGCACGGTTTTCAACTGGTATCCGGCGTGGTCGCCGCCAATGGAGATTTTCATGAAATGGGCTGTTGTTGCTGCCCGGCGGCATAATTGCGCAAGAATGCGAGGATGCCGGGGATGGCCTCGACCATGCTGTCGCGGCACGATTCATAATCGGCAATACCCATGCCGTAGGGGTCGGGGATTTCGCGGATGACATCGCCCTCCATGAAAACGCGCATGAGATGCGTTTCTGCGGGGAGCTTGGGAAACTGCTGGCGCAGAGTGCGCAAGTGTTGCCCGGTCATGGCAAAGACTGCGAGCGAACCGTTGATTATCGCCTCGGTGACGGGCTGGCTGCGGTGGGCACTGATGTCTATGCTTACGTTTTTCAAAGCGCGCACGGCATTAGGGGATGCAGGTTCTCCGTCAGACGCCGCTGTGCCGGCGGAAACAATGCGGAGAGAGCGAAGCGGCTCCGGTTCACCTTGCAAAGCATGGCGCAAGAGTCCCTCGGCCATCGGGCTTCGGCAGATGTTGCCCGTGCAGATAAACGTGACGTGTTTGGATGTGAGTGCGTCGGCCATTTTCAGAAAGCAGGAAATGAGAAATAAAAAAATAAGAAATAAAATAGTGGATATTTCTGAGACATCTCATGAAGCGGATTTTTTACAGAAAAAATTCCAGCTATCTGCCAATGAGGAAAAGTGTTTCTGCCCCCATGAAATAAACGGCTTATCTGGAAACTGGCGCATCAGCCATGACCTGCAAGGCGACGAGAATATCGTAACCGCGCCGGAAAAGCAGATCGGTGCCCGCAGGCGCGTCCACCGGGGCGGCAGCATCATTTCCGTTGGCACCCGGCGCGGGTGATTCGGGCTTACGGGTGCCGGCAGCGGATTGCTGCTGGCTGAGGCGCAACACGGTGTCAGGTCCCGCGCCGCGCTCCACCCATTGCCAGGCGAGTAAATCGGCGTCCTGCGAGACGGCGACGCGCACACGCGGGGCAACCCCCGTGCCGACAAGCGACCGGGAGGCACTGTCCGATTGCAGTTCGCCGCAGATGCGCCACCAGCCCGGCACTTTATCCACCGGGATGTATCGGGCAGTGTTGCCCGCAGTGGCCGTGCCAACGAGGATGATCTTCCGGCGCACCTGTAGATCGGCAAGCATGGCCTCCACCGGACCGGACGTCCCGTAGTTCACGAGAACGATGACGGGGAACAGCGGAGCAGACTCCACCTCGGCGCCCTTCCCTTGCACACTTGGTTTTTCAGCAGAAAAATATTCGCCGAGTTGCTGGACACGCGGCACGGCACCAGTGAGCTTTTCGCACAAGCGCACACAGGCAGACACGGAATCCGGCGCGGTGGAAAAAAAGCGCAAGTCTATCACACGCCCCGTCGCACCGGGCGCAAACTCAGGCACAGATACATCGGCGATGCCGTTGGCATAACAACGCACATAGTCTATGCCATTGGGCAGGCGGACTAGCACAGAGGCGCGAACGACCGGAGGCGCAGCGGGCAGCGCAGGAGGCGTGCGCACGATGCGTCCCGGATATTTCGCAGCGAGACCGGCGAGAAGAAGCTCATCCGGCGTCTGCCGCTCAAAACCTGGAAAAAGCTCAGGCGGAAAAAGCACGCGGTCATTGAGCGAGATCGCATGTGTCGTGGATTTTTCCGTTTCGGTGAGTGGCGTTACCGGATCGGCAATACACGGCGCACCAGACAACGCAATCAGGCCAAGCACAACGCCCGTGCGCCACGAAGCCGGGCAAAGGCAGGTTGCGGGAAGTCTGGAGCGGCGCGTTTTCATTTGCGATTGAGTTGCCGCGCCGCGATGTCGCGCCGGTAGTGCATCCCTGAAAAATGGATTTTCTCCGCGAGCGCGTAAGCGTGCTTCACCGCCTCCGCAAGCGTCGCCCCGTGCGCAAACGCACCGAGGACACGTCCTCCGTTAGTAAAAAATTTCCCGGAAGCATCGAGCTTCGTGCCGCAGTGAATGGCTCGTGCGGCGGGCGGGGTCTCCACTGGCAGCGTAATGACATCCCCTTTGCGCGGTGTGCCGGGATAGCCCTCCGCCGCGAGCGTGATGACCACAGCGGCACCGCCCTTGAAGCGGACGTTTTCCGGATGCAAATCCCCCGTCGCGCAATCGTGCATGAGTGCCAGCGGATCAGTTTCCAGCAACGGCAGCAGCACCTGGCATTCCGGGTCGCCGAAACGCGCATTGAACTCGACAACCTTCGGCCCGTCGCGGGTGACCATGATGCCGATATAGAGCGTCCCGCGATACTCAATGCCCTCTTGCGCAAGCCCGGCCAGCGTCGGTTCGATGATTTCGGCGATCACGCGCCGCTCCACATCCGGCGTAACGACATCAGCCGGCGCGTAGGCACCCATGCCACCAGTGTTGGGGCCGGTGTCACCGTCACCGACACGCTTGTGGTCCTGACTGGCGGGAAGCATCACATAGCGCCGCCCGCTTACCATGAGCATAATAGAGGCTTCCTCGCCCTTGAGAAAGTCTTCGATGAGAATCTCCGCCCCGCTTTCTCCGAAAATCCGTTCATCGAGCATCGCCCTCACCGCCGCCTCCGCCTCCTCTGGCGCATTGGCAATGATGACACCCTTGCCCGCCGCCAGACCGTTCGCCTTAATGACGATGGGCAGAGTGCGTGTTTTCAAATAGGCCAATGCGGGCGCAGTGGCGGTAAACCTTTCGCCGTGTGCCGTGGGGATCTTGTGGCGCAGGAGAAATGCCTTGGTGAATGTTTTGCTCGCTTCGAGCCTCGCCCCGGCCAGCCGCGGCCCGTAGGCGAGGATACCGGCAGCCTCCAACGCATCCACCACGCCGAGCGCAAGCGGTGCATCGGGCCCGACTATAACGAAATTCGCGCCGATGCGTTTGGCAAGGGCGACAGTCGCGCCCACATCTTCGAGATTGAGCGGATGGCAAGGTGCTTCGGCCGCCATGCCGCCATTACCTGGCGCGACGGACACAGAAGCCGTCAACGGGCTGGCGAGACAGGCGAGGAGGAGCGCGTGTTCGCGCCCGCCGGAACCTAGGATTAAGACATTCAGTGTTTTTTGCCGAGGCATTGCGGAGTGTTTAGAATGCAAGGCACCTGAAAGGAAAGCGTAAACTCAACCTAAAAGAGCATGAGGGAGGTCTCACGCCGTGAAATCATGAAATTGGTGGGCCTTGCAGGACTTGAACCTGCAACCAAAGGATTATGAGTCCTCTGCTCTAACCATTGAGCTAAAGGCCCGGAAAATAAAAATCGCCGGGAGGATGTGCGGATACGCCTCCCATTTGTCAAGGGAAAGTGCCCCCGCTCAATT
>JAITXH010000067.1 GCA_031284845.1 Puniceicoccales bacterium
GCGCACAGGCTCTAGAACGAGCGGTTGGTCGAGCGGTCAAGCAATGTAATGCCCTCGCCCTTGTGAAATAATGTGACCTGGCCCGTGCTGGACGATACCACGATGGCGATGCAATCCGCAGCAAGCGAAATGGCGCATGCGGCTACGTGCCGGGTGCCCAGACCGCCGGGCAGGGACAAGACGCCTTGCTCATGCGCAGTCAACATGCTCCCCGCGCTTTCAATTACGCCATCTCCGTTGATGATGAATGCACCGTCTATCGAGGAAAGCTCTTTGACGGTCTCGTCCATAAACGGATTGAGTATATTGCGGTCTTCTTCGTGGTAACCGAAAAACGGATTTAGAATGAGCGGCTTGACGTGCGGGTTGATTTTTTCCCGGTTGCCGATGACGAGGATGCAGCCGATAGGCCTGCCTTCGCGTCCTTCCACGGCCAGCTCGGTTGCAATGCCCAGTGTGCGTTCAAGCACCTCGGCGCTGACGCCGGTCGGGAGCAGTTCATTGCCGCGGTTTGAGAGGATGGTGGGAAACTCACCTGCTATGTCCACAACGAGAATGATGTCGAACTTGTCGCTGTTGTTTTGGCCGCCGATGCAGCAAACGCGGTCTGTGGGCTTGATGATGTTGCGCATGAGGCCGACAAGCAGGGCACTGCGGAATTGCGCGAGGCGGTGCCCGGCAAAGGCACGCACAACAATGGAGTCCGGCTTGTCTTCGCCGGCATCCGGCACTTCGTAGCTGCGCTGTGTGACGACGATGGTGTTAAGCCCGTGCGGGGAATGGCGCCCGATTTTGACGAACGAAGAAAAAGTGTCCACGAAGAGGAGCATCGAGGAGCATCCGGCGTTGAGCGCTATTTTTTCGGCTTCGCGGACGAAGAACTGGTTGAGCCTTGAATTGAATGCAGAGGCACGGCTGGCAACGCCCTTGAAGATGGCGGAGATTTCCTCCCGGAATTTTTTCAGTGTCGGTGCTTTTTCGAGCCGTTCGACGAGGCCGTTTTCCTCCAGCGCCCCGGCCAGTGTGGTGAGCACGGTGTGGAAGGATTTCTCTTTGTCGGAAGCGAGGACAAGGAAGAGGATGCGGACCTTTTTATCGTTGTTGTCTGCCGAGCCTGGAAGTCCGCCCGGACAACGGCCCACGGCAAAAATATATCTTTGTTTGAGCGGGATGCGCACATGGGGAAGGGCGACAGCATTGTCGAGGTGGGTCGGAATGGTGCGTTCCCGCAGGAGAAGTTTCTTGAGGAGAGAGTCGTCGGACACCGTGTCGCGGACAGGGCAGGGGCAGAGCGCGAGCAGTTCGAGCAGGGCGGATTGGAAATCTCGACTTTTTAAATCAATGATACGGCGGGCGGAGAGAAATCGGTCAATGCGCATGGAGAAGAAAGTAAATGAATCAGAGCGAGCGGCGTCAACGTTCCCAATTCAGAGCGCCCTTTCGGATTTCGTAAAAAAGCCCGAATGCGAGTATGCCGAGGAAGACAGCCACCGGAGCGACCGCCGCTGTATGCGCGGCTGCGAACTCGCGAAAGGCCAGCATTCCTGGGAAGAGGAAGACGACTTCGACATCGAACAGGATGAAGAGCATCGCGATGATGAAAAAGCGGACGGCGAAGCGGGGGTGTGCTTTGCCTTGTGCAGGTATGCCGCATTCGTAAGCGGAGTCTTTGACGGCATTAGTGCGGGCGCGCTGCCCGAAAAGATGGCTGGCGACAAGGATGGCGGCGGGTAAAGCCAGCCCGATGACGACTTGAATGAGCACCGGGAGATAGCCATGTGACGTATTGTCCATGTCATGGAAAATGCCTGTGCGAACGCCGTTGGCAAGTGCTCACTTTAACCACGGATGACGCGGATATTTTAAGATGGCCGTCGTGATTGGAATGAGCGTTTGGAAAGGAACGGCGTTTTTTTCATCCACGAATTACACGAATTAGATTCCAAAAAAATTCGTGGACAAAGTAGACGCGGTGGACGGGTGAGTTGTTTTTGATTTCAAATAAAAAAAACGTCCCCTCGTCTGCATCGGGGGAGCGCACGCGTCCCGCGTGCATTAGCGGGCGTCCCGCCCGCCTTATTGTGGGCGAGACGCCCACAGGCACACGCGGGACGCGTATGCTCCCCACAAAAAACAATCTCAAATTTCAAATCTCCAATCTCAAATTCCAAACAATGTGGGCGGGACGCGTATGCTCCCCGATGCAGACGTAGAGCGTTCTCAGCGCACTCCCAAAATTTTTAATTTTTCATTCTTCCGCCGACGGCGCACTGCCGCCAACGCCAACGCGCCCGCCGCAGCAAAGAGCGCATACGTGCTCGGTTCAGGAACTACAGGACGCGCATTCGCCAATTCGACAGTGGTCTCAGTATAGGTGATATCAAACGCCCACGCCGAGGCGGGTGCCCAGGCAAGATTCCCGGACGAAAACTGCCCCTCTATTTTGTTCGCCTGAATAATCGTGTAAACTCTGGCCGGATCCGGCTCAAATGTGCTGCTCAAGAAGACCGTCAAATCAAGATCCGAGCCGCCCAAATGAACTTCGTTATTCACGACCACCAAACGGTCATACTCAGCGTCTTCATGCCCTCTGATCTCGACGTAAAACTTCGCGCCGGGATCAAGTGTCACAGCGCCGGCAACCGTGAGCGTCCCGACATTGCCGTTACCGGGGGCCAACCCGGCTCCCGACTCCACGGTCACCGTTGAGGCGGTAATTGTGCCAGTGCCGCCCAAAATGCCCCCTGTCACAGCCACCGCCGTAGCTGTCAAGGAGCCGTTCACTCTAAGTCCCCCGCCAGTTACCGTCACGAATCCACTGGTTGCCGTCGCTGCGAGGGTCAGCGTGCCGGTGCCGTGCTTTTCCAAATTGCCACTACCGGTGAGATTGCCTGCCAAAGTCTGATTCGTATTCTGGTTGAACTCGATGGTGGCTCCGTTGATGACCTGAATCGTGCCTGGATAATCGCCGCCGCCAAGCCTGCCAGTGACTTCCAGCCGGCCACTGGTAACGAGGGTGTCTCCTGTGTAAGTATTGTTCCCGGCGAAGGTGAGCGTGCTGGTGGTGGTTTTGTCCAAACCGCCCTGACCGGAAATCACGCCGCGGATGATCTGGTCGCCAGTTGAGCTAAAGATAAGGTTTTCGCCTGAGGTCGCGTTGATAATATTGCCAGCGTAATCGCCGCTGCCCAAAAGCCCGATAAGCCGCAAACTTCCGGCGGAGAGCGTCGTGTTCCCGGTGTAGGTGTTGTCGCCGCCAAGAACTAACTCTTCGTTTCCTGTCTTCGTCAAACTGCCAGTGCCGGAGAGCACACCGTTTTGCCTCACAGCCTCGCTCGGTGTTTCTATCGTGCCGCCGTCGCTGCCGAGCGTCCACGCCTTCGCATAGGTGTTCGTGCCGAGGCTGAGGGTGCCGCCGTTGAGGGTGTTAGTGCCGGTGCCGAGGTTGTTATCGTTGCTAATGGCCAAGGTGCCCTTGGTGACGGTCGTGTCTTTGTAGCTGTTCGTTCCGCCGAGGGTCAATTTGCCGGTGCCGTTCTTTACAAGGTTACCGTCGCCGGTGAGATTGCCGGACAAGACTTGGTCAGCCGTCTGGTTCAATTCCAGATTGCTGCCGTTGCTCAAGGTGATGGGCGACGCATAGGTACCCACTGTGCCGCCACTGGTGAGCGTGCCGTTTACTGTCAGGGTGCCGCCGGAAATCGTGGTCGTGCCAGCGTAGAGCTGATTCTCGGTGAGCGTTACTTTACCACTGCCGCTTTTCGCAAGCGCACCGATGCCGGAAATCACGCCCGAATAAGTGTAGTCGTGGTCAGCGCTGCGGTTGAACTCCAGACTGCTGCCGGGGGTTAGCAATTCGACGTCGAGCGCGTTGGGCGCTCCGTTGCGGATGTTGAGCGAGCCGCCATCGGCGAGAACTACTTTGGCTGCCGAGCCATTCACTTTCAGCGAATAGGGCGAGCTGACACTGCCAGCGAAGGTCGCTTTCCCGGCGACGTTTATATCAACAAAATCAAGCGTGTTGTCGAAACGGGTATTCGTCGCAGCGTCG
>JAITXH010000154.1 GCA_031284845.1 Puniceicoccales bacterium
GCCATCGTGATCTCTCCGCCCGACGCTTTCCCCGATGAGCAAAAAATCGTTACCCGCCTTTTTGATGCCGGGCTGTCCCGGTTTCACCTGCGCAAACCGGAGTGGACGCCTGCCCGGCTCCGGGAATGGGTAGGTGCTCTTCCCCGGCGGCATCACGCCAAGCTGGTCGTCCACGCGCAGCCCGCCGTGGTGTCCGAGCTTCGCCTCGGCGGACTTCATTTGCGCACGGGCCAGCCACATCCCGGCAACTGGCCGCAAGACATTCCTGTGAGCCAGTCCTGCCATTCCTTTGGCGAGTTGACCATCTATGCGCGCCATCGCGCTTATGCCATGCTCGGCCCTGTTTTTCCCTCGATATCCAAACGCGACTACACCCCCCAGCGCACGCCAGAGGAATACGCCGTCATAATCAACCAATGGCGCACCGAGGTCGGCACCTGCCCGTTGCTCGCGCTGGGTGGCCTCACCCCGGAAAACATCCCGCGCGCCCGCGCACTCGGTTTCGACGGTTTTGCCGTAGTCGGCTCCGTCTGGGAAGCCGATGATCCTGTCGAAGGGTTCAAACGGCTGCGGGATGCCTGGACGCGAAAGTAAGCGATTGGCTTTCGGAATCCAGCTTCGCAGGGCGAGCCGGCTCTGCGATATTGCCGTTTGGCCCATTAACCCAGACAGATTGCGAAAGCTGCCCTGCCCTGACTGTTCTTTTTAGGACAATACTGAAAATACCATCGAACATCCGGCGTCCGGTGGTGTTTTTTGCACAAACAGTTTTTTTGTAAGAAAACCGTTTCTTCTTCTTCGTTTTTGACTACGCAGTTCTCATGTTCCGCCGCGATTTTATCCAGCGTCTTACCCTCACCTCCGTCTCTGTTGCGGCAGGTGTCGTCTCGACGCATGGCCGGGCACCGCTCCCGGTATCGCCGCGCACGGCACGTGTGGAGCCGCTGCCGCAGGTCGCTTTGGGGATAGATGTGCTCGCCGGGGAAAAGTTCGCCCGCCTTCACGGATTGCGCGTCGGGCTGGTCACCCACCCCGCCGGAGTGAACGCACGCGGCGAAAAGACCATTGATGTGTTGCGCCATGCCTCGGGCGTCCGGCTGGTGAAGCTCTATGGCCCGGAACACGGTATTTACGGAGATGCTCCCGCCAACGCCCCCGTGCAAAATGCTCTGGATAGGCGGACGGGCTTGCCGGTGTTCTCCCTTTACGGCAAGACGCGCCGACCCACACCGGAAATGCTCGAAGGGCTGGATGTGATGCTGGTGGACTTGCAGGACATCGGCTCACGCTCCTACACCTACGTCAGTTGCATGCGCCATGTGCTGGAAGCGTGCTTTGATGCCGGGGTGAAAGTCATCATCCTCGACAGACCCAATCCGCTCGGTGGGCTGAAAGTGGACGGCCCCGGCCTCGACAAAAAATGGATGAGCTATGTCGGATTTTTTCAAGTTCCCTATGTCCATGGCTTAACTATCGGAGAACTCGCGCTTGCGGCCACGCGCACGCCGGGCTGGCTCAATTTGAGCGACGCGGGGCGTAAGGGCGGGCAACTCGAAGTCATCAAGATGCGTGGCTGGCACCGCTCCATGCGCTGGCGAGACACCGGGCTTCGCTGGATCGGCACCTCCCCCATGATTCCTCAAGTCGAGGCCGCAGAAGGCTACGCGATGACGGGGCTGGGCTGTCAGGCAGGCGGTTTCACCCACGGCACACTCACCCAGTATCCCTTCCGTTTTCTCCAATTTCCCGGTAAAAGAGCCAGCGAAGTTGAGCAGGCATTGCGCACCTGCGGAGTGCGCGGACTCGGCCTAAGCTCCAAACGCCTGCGCGACGGCACCGAGGGCGTCTATCTTTCCATAACGGATTGGAGCGCGTTGTGTCCCACAGAAATCAGTTTTCACATGATGCAGCTCGCCTGCCGCTGGAACGCCCAAAATCCGTTCATCGGGTTGACGAACACACAGGAAGACCTTTTCAAAAAGCAAACGGGCAGCGAAGCCTTTTTGCGCGATCTGCAAAAATACGGCGCAAGTGCAAACATCGGAGCCTGGCTGGCGCGGTGGAACCGCGAGGCGCAGGCATTTCAGGAATGGGCGCGCCGTTTCTGGATTTACAGAAGTTAAATGAGCAACGAAAACAGGCGGAGATAAACGCATACCATGTCCGCCCATCACGATCGACATTTTGACACCGTCATCCTCGGCGCGGGCATGTCCGGTCTGGCCGCGGGCATCCGCCTCGCCCACTTCGGCAAAAGCGTGCTCGTGCTCGAGCGCCATAGCGCACCCGGTGGGCTTAACGGCTTTTACAATATCGGCAACCGTCGCTTTGATGTCGGCCTCCACGCGATGACCAACTACGTGCCTCCCGGCGCCAAAGGCACACCGCTGGCCAAGTTGCTTCGCCAGTTGCGCCTCAGCCACGAAGATTTCGGCCTCGCGCCCCAACTTGGTTCCGCCATCCACTTCGCTGGCAAGCGCGTGCGGTTCAGCAATGACTTTGCCCTTTTCGAATCGGAAATCGCCCGCGAATTTCCTGCGCAAATTGACGCCTTCCGCCGCCTAGACCGTTTCATCCGGGATTACCGCGAGACCGCGCTCGATGCGCCATCCGCCTCCGCACGTGCGCTCGTCGCCGCCCATACCAGCGACCCCGAATTAGCCGACCTGCTCTTCATCCCGTTATCTTATTACGGCAGCGCCTGCGAAAATGACATGGATTTGCCCCAGTTTGCCATCATGTGGAAAAGCATCTTTCACGAGGGCTTTGCACGCCCCCTTGAAGGCGTGCGCCGCATCATCCGCGTCTTGCTTGCCAAATACCGTGCAGCCGGAGGCGAATGCCGGATGGCTTGCGGTGCGCGGCGCTTGCATGTGGACGGCGGACGCGTCGCCACTGTCGAACTGGATAATGGCGACACGCTCACCGCCGACGCAGTGCTGTCGAGTGCGGGCCTCGTGGAGACTTTGCGCCTGTGCGACGACCAACCAGCCAACGCGGGAAAACCCGGCACCCTTGCTTTTTGTGAGACTATCACCGCATTGTCAGCACAGCCGCGCACGGACTTCGGCTGGGGTGACACCATTATTTTCTTTTGTGACAGTGAACGCTTTCACTACGAAGCTCTCCGGAAGCCATCCTCCGGGCAGGAGCCTCTCGTGGACCCACGCAGCGGTGTCATCTGCATCCCAAACAACTATGATTATGCCGCCGGAGCAGCCTTGGACGAAGGCTGGCTGCGAGTGACCGCGCAGGCAAGCCATGCTGGCTGGGCAGCGCTTGCCACCGCCGACCCCTCTGCCTACGCCGCCGCCAAGCACGAGTGGCACACCCGGCTCAACGGCATTGCCCGGCGCCACTTGTGCGCCGTGGACGATGCCGTATTTGAAAGAGCGATAACGGCGCAGGACATGTTCACGCCATGCACGGTAGAGCGTTTTACCGGACATCCCGGCGGCGCAATTTACGGTGCTCCGGACAAGCGCAGGGACGGGCGGACGCATTTGGGCAATTTGTTTATTTGCGGCACAGACCAAGGTTTTCTCGGCATTACCGGAGCGATGTTATCCGGCATTTCGATGGCAAATTTACATCTGCTGAAGAGTTGAGCCTAAAAAAGAGCACTTCAAATCGGTCTTCCCTCTTCCGTCAGGCCATTTTTAATTCTCAAATCCCCCCGCTTCCCCCTTGCCAAAAAACCACCTTTCCCGCGTTATTGAGCATGTGACGGCTTTTTGGCATTTCATTTTCCCACGGCCCCGGCTTTGCCGCAGGACGGTGCCTTCGTTCGTGTTGTCATTGCTCTGCCTGCTCTGGTTGCCTGCTACCACTATGGCGCAAAAAGCACCGGTGTCCGCGCTCGACAGCAATGTCCCCGCGGCGGCCTCCGACGACCCTCGTGTGCGCAACCGTTTTGCCGCTGCGGACGAGGCATTGGCCGCCGGTCTCACCGACACTGCCGCAGGCCTCTATGAGGTGCTTTCAAAAGACTTCCAGCACATCGCCCCGCTCTACGAACGCGCCCGTCTGGGCCTCGCGTCATGCAGGTTGGAACGCAACAACCCTACTGGAGCCATCGAAGTGCTCGGCCCGCTTCCAGAATCGCCATCGCGCCAGATACGCCTCGCCATCGCGCACACCATCCTCGGTGTCCGCCTCGGCCCCGGTGAATCCCTCAACACCATCAACCCCGCTTCGCTCTCCGCTACCGACATCCCGTGGTATCACATCGCACGCGGCCTGATCGCAGTCGCCACCGATACCCTCGACAGTTTCCAGACTGCGCAGGCCGAGTTCGCCTCCGCCCGCGCCCAATATGCCGACAAAGCCCAGCACTATCAGGAGCAGCACGTCCGCATGCTCGACTATCTAGCCCGCCTCAAAATCGGCAACCCTTCCGCGCAAGAGTTGGATAAGCTGATCGAACAACTTCGGGAAAGCATGACCGGGCACGACAACGACCCGCTTGGATTCAAGTTCGCCAAAGAGCTTGCCATCGCTCTCTACAAACGCGACCGCGCCGCCGAAGCCGTCCACATCCTGCGCCAACGCAGCTACATGCCAGCCAACGAGCGCGACGAAACGGATCTGCTCATAGGCTTCATCCTCGCCCCGGCGGACAATCCCGGCAAAGCCGACATCCGCCAGTCGCCCGAAAGCCGGCTGGCGCTCTACCGCGTCCTCGCCAACAAAGCCGACCCCGAATTGCAACGCCTGGCGCTGCACAAACTGGCAGACGCCGTGGGGCGGCTCCCCGAGAGCACCGATAACCCAGCGCCCGAAATCTACAAGACGCTTACCGACCTCGCCAACGCCGCGCCCGACCCGCGCACCATAGACCTGCTCAACCTCGTCCGCGCACGCATCATGTTCACCGTGCGCGCCTACTCCCAAGCCGAACGTGCCGCCAACGACCTTCTGGAGCGCCCGGGCAGCGAGCTGCGCGCCGACGCTCTGCGCATCCTCGCCAGCGCAGCGTGGCAGACCGGGGCCACCCGCCGCGCCGCCGAGCACCTCACCCAATTGCAAAGCCTCATGACAGGCCACGATCAGGTGCGCACCGCCCTCATCGCAGCAGACTGTTTCTTCCTCGCCGCCCAGGGGCCTTCGGGTGACCCCACCGCCTACCCGCTCGCCGCCGCCGCCTATGCCGCCATCCAACCCCGCCTGCCCACGCCCGGCGAACGCAGCAACACGCTCTTCCTGCGCATCCAATGCGAACTCCTCGCGGGCAACGGAGACAACGCCGCACGCATCCTCGCCACGGCCACTGCCGATGGAGCAGAGGGCGTGGGCGCACCCGGTATCCTGCGGTGCGAATGGGCGCTCGTCGAGTGGCTGCGCACCCACAACCGCGCCAATGAGGCCGCCGAACGCCTCGCCCGCGTCTTCGAGCGCCATCGTGCAGACATGGATGCCGACTTCAGCATCCGCTTCCTCTGGCAACAGGCCCTCTTCGCCTACACCTCCGGCGATACAACAAAGGCGGCGCTCCTGGCAGACCAGATCGCCGGTGCCGTGGAAAAGCTCCCGCCCACCACGCCATCCGATCTCCTGAGCCAGACGCAAACCATCCTCAGCAAAGTCTCCCTCCTCAAGGCGCGCGCCGTGCTCGCTTCCGACCCCGGAGCCGCACGCACTATCTTTGACGAGTTGCGGAAAAAATTCCCCACCGAAGAAGCTGTGGCCGCCTCCTACCTCGTCGAGGGCCGCAGTCTCGCCGCGCACGGCGAGCACGAACGCGCACTCACCATCTTTCTCGATGCCTGCCAGTTCTACCCGCGCCAATCCGCGCAGCCCTTTGCCGACTATGGCGCGGAAGCCCTCTTTGAAGCCGCACAGCAATACATCGCCATCGGGAAAAACAACGGCCTCGACCAGACCGTGGAC
Source organism: Puniceicoccales bacterium (assembly GCA_031284845.1). Classification (GTDB taxonomy): domain Bacteria; phylum Verrucomicrobiota; class Verrucomicrobiia; order Opitutales; family UBA953; genus CALNBE01. Next base: position 5,890 of record JAITXH010000154.1, read on the forward strand.
CCCGCCGGAGAGAAAGCCACCGGGAAAAGCCGGGCCACCTATCAGAGCACCGGCAAAACACCTGTCGTCCTCGCCATCGAGACCCTGAAAAAATTCGCCACCGACTACCCCAACCACAAGCTCGCCGGCACCGCCCGCCTCCAGCAAGCCGCCCTCTTCCGCATCGCCACCGACTACGACGACGCCCTCTTCATCTACGACCAGCTCCGGTCCGAGCTTCCCGACAACACCGCCGCCCGCTGGCAAGCCGAGCTGGGGCGCGCCGATTGCCTCTTTGCCAAAGCCATGCTCGGAGCCGTCATGCACTCGGCATCCGCCACGCCCGGCGGCACCCCGCCCGGCGCACCCCGTACCGCCGTCACGCCCGCTATCGTAAACACCGCATTCGGGCCGGCTGTAGCCGCCTACGTAGGTCTCTTCAACCTCCCCTCTGCCCCGCCCGACCTGAAGGCCGAGGCCGGCTGCAAATGGAGCTTCGCGCTCGCCGCCCGCCACCCCGACCCCCAAGGCAGCGGACTCACCCAGGACAACATTGCCCGCGAAGCCGACGAAGCCCGCTGGCAAGTCATCTTCCGCACCATCAAAGACGCCTCCGCCTCCACCCGCCTCGGCCCCAATGGGCGCTATTGGGTCGCCCGTGCGCTCATGGAGCTTGCCGCCTCCTGCAAGATGCGCGGCCTCACCGATGACGCCGCAAAAGCCTACAGCCTCCTTCTCGAATATAACCGCGAAGTGCAAAACACACCCGAGCGCGTGCTTCCCGGACAAAACTCCGCAAAAGCCGAACTCGCCCGGCTCACCCGCGAGACAACACCAACCGCAAACGCCGCCACCCGCTGACGCCGCAGCAAACGCACCACACACGCCAACATGAGCATCATTTCCACCACCATTGCCGCTGCGATCCCCGCAGCCACCGCCCCCGTTTCCCTGCGGGAGTTTTCCCTCTTTTCGGAAGCCGGCCCGCTCGCCTGGCCCCTCCTCTTGATAAGCCTCGTTGTCCTCGTCTTCTTCGTCGAGCGCACACACTTTCTGCACAGAGGGCAGATACGCGCCGGCGAGTTTCTGGAAGGCATTAAAAATAACATCCGCCAGCACCGCCTCGTCGAGGCGCTCACCGTCTGCGAAGAAGCACCCGGCCCCGTTCCGCGCATCGTGAAATCCATCCTCCTGCACGCCAGCGAAGGCGAGGCCAGGATGCGCTCCGCCGCCGCCGAGGCCGCCATCTTGGAGATACCCGTGATGGAGCGCCGTGTCGGCACCATCGCAGCCATGGCCAAGCTCGCCCCACTGCTCGGTCTCATCGGCACCGTGATTGCTCTCATGCGCGCCTTCCTCGCCATGTATGCCAGAGGCCACTATGCCACCGCAGACGCATTCGCGCACGACATCGCCGCCGCACTCGGCACCACGGCGCTCGGCCTCATCATCGCCGCCTTCGCCCACATCGCCCACCACTTCCTCAAAGGGCGCGTCCGCTCCATCATCTACGACATGGAGCGCTCGGCGCACTCCGTCATCCAATTCCTCTGCCACGAACTGCCGGTCGAAAACCGCCCGCGCGCCGTCGTGCAACACGAATCTGAGTGAAGGAGAATCCACTATGGCCCGCCCGCGAAAACTGATGCCCGTGGACTTTGAACGTCCCTTTGCCGCCTCTCCCGAAGAGGCCAAGCGCCGCCGCGCCGAAGCCCTGCACAGCGCTTTCATGCGCATCCCGCAACTCAAGGTAGAAGCCGCACGCGATCTCCTCGACCTCGGCTTCACCCAGCTCCACCAAATCGCCGGACGCTCGGCGGAGACGCTTTTCGCCGACTTGCTTAAAAAGCGGCCCGATACGCCGCCTGAGCGTCTTGCCGAATTGCGTCTCGCCGTCTATGTCGCCGATACGCCGCAGCCCGACAGAGCGCTCCTGCACCCTTCAGCCTGGCAATCCCCGCGCTAATGAATCTCGATGCGTGGCAATGGGTCGTCGCGGTGCTTGCGGCAATGCTGGTAGGCATGTCCAAGACCGGCTTTGCAGGAGTGGGCATTCTCTTCGTCGCACTTTTCGCCAATATTTTTCCCAGCACAAAAATTGCGTCAGGCGTCGTCCTGCCCATGCTGGTGCTCGCCGATGTAGTGGCCGTCGTGCTTTACCGCAGGCACATGCAGTGGCATTTTTTTTGGAAGCTCTTCCCGTGGGCGGCAGCAGGCATCGTTGCAGGCTTTTTTGCCATGGGCCGCATGGACGACACAGTGACGCGGATACTCACGGGCGGCATTGTCGTCGTGCTGACAGCACTGCACCTCTGGCGCAGACATCAGGCGGCGCAAGCGGAGCGCGACGGTCTTGAGCCGGAAGCGCCCCCCGTCTGGTTCGGGCCTTTGCTTGGCGTGCTGGCGGGATTCACCACGCTAGTCGCCAATGCCGCCGGGCCGCTGGTAACGATTTATTTTCTGACGATGCGCCTGCCCAAGATGGAGTTTGTCGGCACGAGTGCCGTGTTTTTCACCGTAGTGAATTGGTTTAAAGTGCCCTTCATGGTAAAGTTGGGCCTGATCGGGGCAGACAGCCTCATGTTTAACGCCATATTGATTCCAGCAGTGCTCGCCGGGACAGTGCTCGGCAGGCAGCTCATCACCCGCGTGAATCAGAAGACCTTTGAGAGCGTCGTGCTCGCACTCGGTGCGCTTTCCGGAGTGAAATTGATGCTCGGATGAGAAAATTTTTATTTTCCTTTGCCTGCGCCGCCGTTTAGCTCCCGTGCATGCTCACAGAATCCGGCGATCTCTCCGCGCTCACGCTCCTCGGCCAAAATAAAAATGTGCCGTCCAAGAAGCTCGAGACCTTTCCCAACCGCCACCCCGGGCGCAATTACGTCATCGAGTTGCGCACCGAAGAGTTCACCAGCCTTTGCCCCGCTACCGGGCAACCTGATTTCGGCATCATCACCATCCGCTACATCCCCGGCCCGCGCATCGTAGAGAGTAAATCCCTCAAACTCTACCTCTGGTCCTTCCGCAATGAAGGCTGCTTCCAGGAACATCTCGTCAACGTGATACTGGACGACCTCGTGCAGGCACTGGAACCCGTTTGGCTGGAAGTCTCAGGCCAATTCGCCGCACGCGGAGGCATCACCATCACCGTCCGCGCCGCGCACAGAAGCCCACCCGGGCCATGAGAACAACTGCCATGACGCCGCTCGGAAAGCCCGGGCAACCCATCGCCGATTGCTCCTTTCCCGGTGCCTCCTCCGTGTCGCACTTCATCCTCAGCCTGAGCAGCGAACGCCGCATGGCCTCCTATACAATCCGCAATTACGGGCAGGCATTGCGCGATTTTTGCCTGTGGGCGCAAAAGGAAAGCGGGTTCGACGGCGACTTCTCCCGTCTGTCGAGACGGCTCATGCGCGACTTCATCGTGGAAAAGCAGCACACACACGCACGCACCACGCTGCATAACCACCTCGCTGCCTTGCGTTCATTTTACCGCTATCTTTTGCGCAAGGGCATCGTGGAATCCTCGCCGCTCACCGGGCTGCGCTCACCGAAACTGCTCCACAAGCTGCCCCGTTTTCTCACCGAGCAACAAACGCTGAAGTTGCTCAAAGCCCCGGCGAAATTACAAGCCGCAGAGCATATCAGTGAATGGACCCGTATCCGTGATGAGGCCCTGCTCGAGTGCCTTTACGGTGCCGGCCTGCGCGTATCTGAATTGTGCGGGATGGATTACGACAACGTCAATTTCACCAACGGACTCATCCGCGTATTGGGCAAAGGAAACAAAGAGCGCATTGTGCCTATTGGTGCTGTGGCGCTCGCTGCCATCGTCAAATTGCGGAATGTCACCCCGCGCTGCCTGCATACCAACGCCCCTGTGTTCACCACCGATGAATCCGCCGCGCACAGACTCTATCCACGCGCCGTGCAATTGCTCTTGAAACGCTATCTTGATGCCGCCGGCCTGCCACAGGATTTGACCCCCCATAAGTTGCGCCACACCTGTGCCACACACATGCTCAACCACGAAGCCGATCTGCGCATCATTCAAGAGCAACTTGGCCACGCCTCGCTATCCACCACACAAATTTACACTCACGTCTCGCTGGCACGTCTGAAGAGTGTGCATGCCCGCGCCCACCCCAGAGCGTGAGGCATCCTCAAGCCTGCCAGACAGCGCAAAGGACCTACCCTCACGTCCACGACGTCCACACTAGGCGGGTGAACACAGGCAGACGCTCATTTTAACCACGGATGACGCGGATATTTTAAGATGGCCGTCGGAATCGGAAGATCCGTCGCCAAAAAAACGCCTTCCGGTCCAAACACCCTCTCCAATCACAGCAATCATCCTAAACACCAATAGTTAACAAAATATTCATTAACAAATTAAAACAAAAAATAATTTCCAATCTCAAATCAAAAATTCTGTCCACCCTGTCCACAGCGTCCACATTGTCCACATTGTCCACACTAGGCGGGTGGACACAGGCAGACGCTCATTTTAACCACGGATGACGCGGATATTTTAAGATGGCCGTCGGAATCGGAAGATCCGTCGCCAAAAAAACGCTCTCCGTTCCACCCGCCCATTCCAATCACGACGGTCATTCTAAATATCCGTGTAATCCTGCTTAACAGAATGCGCCTCAGTAAATTAAAAACAAAAAAATAATTTCCAATCTCAAATTTAAAATCTCAAATCAAAAAAACACCACCCTACCTCCCGCTCCCCGCTCCTGTATCAATGCGCATCCCCTGACAGGAGAAACCGCGCCAATCCCCTGGCTTTTCCGTCGCCAGAATTTTCCATCGCAAAGTCAGCAGATTGCGCTCTCCCACGGCGCTTATCGCTTCCGTCGGCAAATCAAAAGAAAGCGACCCCGAGTCATCAATAAGCCCCTTAAACACAGGCACACCATTGAAGTGAATCTCAACTGCCTGCTTCGTATGCGCCTTGTTGGATTCCCCGAAGAGCGTCATCCGTGCCGGTGAGCCATCCAACCCGCCGAGACGAAACGATAGAAGCGAAATCGGCTCCACACTCCACCTGACCCTCCCCTTTCCCCAGCCCCACCCACGCATGTAAGCTCCTTGCAGACTCTCGTAATAGCGTTTGCCGCACTCCACCAACGGCGCGTCTTGAAACTCGCCATAGGAATAAAGACCGTCCTCTAAGGCCACTTTCGATTTTTCCGCACAATTGAGGTAATACCAACCCCGCTCGATGAGCACGCGCCTCTCTCTAGAAAGTTGAGCACCGCTCCCGCTCACAAAAAATTCTGCACGGAATTTTCCCAATTCCTCCGCATCCGACTCATGAAACAACACCTTTGTGATCACCCCGCCTGTCACGAGAAAGAAAATATCCTTCGCCCCACCCTCCCGCAACGCCCAACCTTTTTTCATAAAAAACTCCGGCGCTGACAACGCAATAAGATGGGCATGTACTCCGCGCACGGCAAATACGTCTTGGCTGGGATTATAGGCATGAGGAAAATGTGCGAGAACCCATTTGCCGACAGGCCCGTAATGCGCCGCAGAATAGCGATTGGCCCGCCATGCAAAAAATATACAAATCTGCGTAAGCGCAAAACAGACAACTAGCGGAAATTGCCACTTAATTTTACCTACCAAAACCTTGAGCGCAAATCCAACCGGAATCAATATCCACGAAGCATAGCGCATAAATATACAGCAATCCGAATTCATCATGACGGTTGCAGTAGAAGGAATCGCAAAAAGAAGTGCTAATGCTAAAAATGCCACTGGCCGCCAAAGAAAAATTTTGTTTTCGCGCCACCGCAACACGGCAGACAAAAGCAAAATAAAAATTAACAAGAATGCTGTGGGGATGGCCAATACCATCCCTTGATTAGGATCGAAAAATAACTCTAAAATACGTCGAATGGAAATTAATTTCCCGTCCGACCACCCCATCGAAGAGATAAGATTTGGAGAACCAAACTTCCAGAAATAGAATAAAGGTGCCAAAAATAAAACCGGGACGACTGAGGCCCATTTTAACAAAAACAACAGCCACACTTTTTTGCCGCCGAGAGATTTCCGGTGTATCCAAAAATCAAAGATAAACGCAATTAAAGCCAAAAATCCGATAGGTGGATTTTGTTGAGCACACAAAGCGGCAAGAAAAGCTGAATACAAGTAACGTCGTTCTTCCAAAAGGAGTAAAGCTATTAAGAGTAATGAAGCCGTGAATACTTCAGGATGTTGCCATTGCACATAGTAAAAGGCAGTCCCAAACAAATAAAATACAATCAACAAAAGTTTTTGAGATAAAGTATTGCGCGAGGCGATTATCGCGCCAGTAGCCAGCCAAACAAGCACTAAATTTGTCAGAAAAAAGGAATAAGTCATTGGCAAATGCAAAAGCATTACAAAAGCCAATGCAGGCACATTAACCAACGAATAGAGCCAGAAATGAAAAGAATAGAATTTCCCGTCTTTTCCGCGCGAATACGGAACACTTTCACTAATATCGTCAACGAGTTTAATTTCCTCTAAAGCACTCTTAAGATAAGCGACATTTATTTTATCATGATATTCTATAATTTTCCGAATATCTGATTTTTTTATCTCCGGGGTTCCATGTTGAAAAAACGCAAAACTTGCCGCAGTATATTCCACCCCGTCGCCAGTGAAATAGGGCAGAAATTTCATCGAATAAAAGACTGCCAATACACTCAAGAGCGGAAATGTCAAAAAAAAGAAAATTAAATTATTATTAGTAAGAATAAATTGTATTAAGAAAATTTTAATGTTTTGCTTTTGTTTGGGTGGGTATAAGCATGAGCGTTGATTATACTTGTTTAATTTTTTA
>JAITXH010000212.1 GCA_031284845.1 Puniceicoccales bacterium
CTATTGTTTCTCGCGCTACCGCGCTCTGCGCCGCCCCACGCACGAAGTCCGCATCGGCACCATCGGCATCGGCGCGGCAAACCCAATCCGGCTCCAGTCCATGACTACCTCGGACACGCTCAATGTGGATGCCACCGTGCGCCAGTGTATCAACCTCGCCGAAGTGGGCTGCGAAATCATCCGCATCACCGCCCCCACCAAAGCCGCCGCCGCCGCTCTGCGCGACATCAGCCAAAAATTCCGTGCCGCCGGGTTCACCCAGCCCCTCGTCGCCGATATCCACTTCATCCCAGCCGCTGCGATGGAAGCCGTTGAGCACGTCGAGAAGGTCCGCATCAATCCCGGTAACTACGCCGATAAAAAACGCCCCAACTCCCTCGACTACACCGACGCCGAATATGCCACTGCGCTGCAACACCTCTACGATACCGCTACACCGCTCATCCTGCGCGCCAAGGCACTTGGCCGCGCTTTGCGCATCGGCACCAACCACGGCTCGCTCTCCGATCGCATTGTGAACCGCTACGGTGATTCCCCTCTGGGCATGGTCGAATCGGCCCTCGAATTCATCCACGTCTGCGAGAGTCACGGCTTCCGCGACATCGTCCTCTCGATGAAATCCTCCAACCCCAAAGTCATGATTGCAGCTTACCGTCTCGCTGCTGTGAAAATGGCCGAACTAGGAATGGATTACCCGCTCCACCTCGGCGTAACTGAAGCTGGCGAAGGGCAAGACGGGCGCATCAAATCGGCCATCGGCATCGGGGCCTTGTTACAAGACGGCCTTGGCGACACCCTCCGCGTCTCACTCACCGAAGACCCTTGGTATGAAGTGCCCGTTGCGGCGGACTTGGCACGGAGGGCGGAAAAGCTCTGGGCAACGGCAGCGGAAGGGGCCTTAGAGTCTGCCACGCACGATTCGCTCGACCCATTTCGCTATCAGCGGCGTGTAATCTCCTCTGGTTTTTCTCTCAACGATGGCGATGGAGGCACGATCAACGATGAGTCCCCCCCTCGCGTAATCGTTCCCGCAACATCTCCGCTATCCGCCCCCGATGCCATCATCCGCGAAATCAAAGAGACGCATTCCCGGCAAAAAAAAGATGTCCGCGTGGAAGGGCTGTTGCTCCGCGTCGAAAATCCAGCAGACCTCGCGGCCTTGCCCCAACTGATAAGTGCCCTTGGAGACGAAGTCATGTCGTTCTTTCTGGAGTTCCCCCCAGCCATCCAGCTTGCCGACATCAGCACCTTCGGTTGGCACTCGCTGTGGAGCCAACTGGAGAAGGACACCAATAGCACCTTGATGTTAATCCGCCGCTTTACCCCTGCCGACGGGGAGGAGCTGCGTGCATGGTTACGCTTTGTTGAGGACAAGTCGTTTTTCGCCATAGACGCCAACGCCGCCACCATTGACACGCTCGCTCCCGTGTTGCACGAGGATTGCAAGTCCGGCGTTTGCTTTACTCTCACCACGCCCGACGCCGGGCGCCACGCCCTCGGCAGTTATCGCGCACTCGCCGAAACGCTCAAAAAACACGGCCTCACCTCCCCACTTTGGATTCGCAACACCGAGGCCAACGCCATTGACGCCAGTGTATCCGACGACTTCCCCTCGCGCCTCCTCGAAGCCTCGATGCTCAGCGGCGCGTTGTTTTGCGACGGCCTCGGCGACCTCATCAGCATCGAGACTGCGCCCACTGCCGCCAAATCGCTCACGCTCGCTTACGACATCCTGCAAGGTGCCCGGATGCGCATTTCAAAAACGGAATACGTCGCCTGCCCCAGTTGCGGACGCACGCTCTTCGACATCCAGTCCACAACGCAAAAAATCAAAACCCGCACCGGCCATCTGAAGGGAGTCACCATTGCCGTGATGGGCTGCATCGTGAACGGCCCGGGCGAAATGGCCGACGCCGATTTCGGCTACGTCGGCGGAGCACCCGGCAAAATCAACCTCTACGTGCGCCGCGAGTGTGTGAAGTTCGGCATCGCCCAAGATGAGGCCGTTGACCGCCTCATTGATCTCATCAAAGAGCACGGCAAATGGGTGGAACCGGACGAGACGGGCAGCGCTGAAGAAAAACGCTAAAAAGCTTTCTCATTCGGCGTTGTAGCACTTGTGGACCTGCCACCCTGCGCGAAACGGCGCACCGTGCCCGCGCACCCAGCCGGAGATGGCTTCCAACACTGCGGGGGCAGTGCTCTGCGACCATTCCGGATGCAGCCACACCGCCTTCAGACGCTTAAAGCAGCCGGCCTGTTGAGCGGCTTGCAATTCATCTGTCTCCCCCGGCAAGCTGGCAACGGATTGAGCAGGCGCGTTCGGTTTGTGGTGAAACAGGCGTGGCAAAAACGCCGTCCAATGCACAAGATCTTCCGGCGTCTCTATGATGAGTTTTATCTCGTCGGCCAGATCCAGATTTTCAGGCAAAGGTGCCGCTGCCCGTTTAGGGCTTAATGTTACCCAGTCGAAATCGCCGCTCAGTGGAAATGCGCCGCAAGTCTCCAGATGCACTGGCATGCCGGTCTGCCGCAGCGCGGTGGTGAGTGGTGCCAGATCATGGATGGCCGGCTCCCCGCCGGTGATAACGACCAATTCCGCCCGTGTCGCTTTGGCGCGTGCGGCCAACTCCGAGGCAAGCTCATGCCTGGCTGCCGCGCTCGCGGCACTTCCCGCATTCCACGTCTGTGCGGAATCACACCACGAGCAATGCACCGGGCAACCGTGCAAGCGGATGAAAAAGGCCGCCCGCCCCAGATGCATGCCCTCGCCCTGCCAACTGTAAAAGGTCTCGTTAACAGGATATTTTCCGGTGTCGGTGAACATGAAAGAAAATCTGCCGGATTACCTGAACGGGTAAAGCCGTCTTTTTGCTGCGCTTGTTTCGTGAGTCCGGCAGAGCTACTTGCGCAGCTCGGAGAGTTTCAAAATGCGCTGGTTACGCGAACCGCGAAAGGGCAAAGTCAAATCGCGCTCTGCCAATATAAACGGTCCGTCCACAAGCACATCCACTTCGCGCAACAGGGGCAGAAATTTTTCGTCTGCACTCAATTGTTCGTAAGTGAACCCGGAATAACTCCAGACATCCCAATTGCGGCTCTTCACATAGCGGGCCAACTCCGCGCACGCCTCTACCTGCAAAAACGGCTCGCCGCCGGAAAAAGTTATCCCGCGCTGCAACTTGAACTGGCGCAATTCGATTTTTAACAACGCCAACGGCACTTCAAATCCGCCATGCAAATCATGCGTGCGCGGATTGTGGCATCCGGGGCAGCGCAAGAGGCAACCTTGAGTCCAAACAACGGTGCGCAGACCGTCACCGTCAACAATGCTGTCGGGCGTCAATGGCGAGGCCAGACGGATGGTCGTAGGCACAGGCACGCAGTTTTAACGGCGATGGTCGCCGGGGCGTTTTATCAGGCGCTGCACCGCAGCAAAGCGCAATATTTGTTCCATTTTCTCCAGTTCTGCCGGATCAATTTCTTTATGCGTGCGCACGGCTTCCAATCTGGACTTAGCCCGCTGCTCCGCTTCGGCTACCAAATCGAGATCTATCTGCTCTTCGTTGATGGCGGCCTCCGTCAGAATGGAGACAGCATCGCCCAGCACGCGGACAAATCCTTTGTCCACGACGAGTTTTTCCGAAACGCCACCATTTGTCACAATGATCTCTCCCGGCTCCAGCACTGTCGTCAACGGGATGTGCCCGGGCAAAATATCCACCTGCCCCGAAGCCGTAGGCAGCACGATACTGTCCGCCTCGCTGGTGTGGACTTTGCGCTCCGGGGTTACGATTTCGATAGTCAAGGGCATGGTCGTTTTCAGCTTTTTGGCGCTTCAGATTTTTTTGCCGTGGCGAGCACTTCGTCTATCGAGCCTTTCATGTAGAAATCGTTCTCGTTCACATGATCGAGTTCCCCATTTAAAATCATATCAAAGCCGCGAATCGTCTCCTTCGTCGGAACGTATTTACCTTCGACGCCCGTGAACACTTCGGCGACGTGAAAGGGCTGGGAGAGGAAGCGCTGGATCTTGCGTGCGCGAAACACGACAAGTTTGTCTTCGGCGGAAAGTTCGTCCAGGCCGAGAATGGCGATGATGTCCTGTAAATCTTTGTAGCGCTGGAGCACCTGCTGCACGCCGCGCGCCACGCGGAAGTGATCCTCTCCGACGATATCCGCCGTGAGCGCCGCTGAGGTGGAAGCCAAAGGATCCACTGCCGGATAAATGCCCAATTCGGCGATGCGCCGTTCCAGCACAACCGTCGAGTCGAGGTGCGCAAACGTGTTTGCGGGCGCGGGGTCAGTCAAGTCATCGGCGGGCACATAGACGGCCTGAAAAGAAGTGATAGAGCCTTTTCCCGTCGAGGTGATGCGTTCCTGCAAGTTGCCCATCTCGGCGGCAAGCGTCGGCTGGTAGCCCACAGCCGAAGGCGGACGCCCTAGCAGCGCCGACACCTCGGAACCGGCCTGCGAAAAGCGGAATATATTATCTATGAAAAGGAGCACATCCTGATTTTTCTCGTCGCGGAAATACTCCGCCATCGCAAGCCCGGTCAGGGCCACGCGCATACGCGCACCGGGCGGCTAGTTCATCTGGCCATAGACGAGGGCGACCTTGGACTTGGAGAGATCATCTTGGTCTATGACCTTGGACTCGGACATCTCGCGGTAAAGGTCATTGCCCTCGCGGGAGCGTTCGCCCACGCCGGCGAATACCGAGTAGCCGCCATGCGCCTTGGCGATATTGTTGATGAGTTCCATGATGACGACAGTTTTGCCCACACCCGCGCCGCCGAATGCGCCCACCTTGCCGCCTTTGACAAAAGGGCAGATGAGGTCAATCACCTTGATTCCAGTTTCGAGCACTTCCGCCGAAGTCGCCTGATCCACGAGTGCCGGAGGTTGCCGGTGGATGGGATAACGCTTTTCAAAGGCGACTGGTCCTTTGCCGTCCACAGCCTCGCCGATGACGTTGAAGATGCGCCCCAAAACGCCTTCGCCGACAGGCGTGCTGATAGGCGCCCCCGTATCGGTGACGATGGCTCCGCGCACAAGCCCCTCGGAAGATGACATGGCAATAGCACGCACAAGCCCTCCACCGAGGTGTTGCTGAACCTCGAGAGTGAGGTGCTGCGATGGCAGGCCGCTGGTCTCGATGTCAACGATAAGCGCGTTATAAATGCCGGGAATCTGAGCCTCGTCGAATTTTACATCAACGACGGCACCAAGGACCTGCGTAATTTTTCCGGTGTTCAAGGCGGTGGACATGGTGTATAAGTAATGGCTGTTTGAGACAGGAAAAAAAGGAAAAAGTGCGAAATTTGTGAACAACTTTCAAGGAAACAACTCCGCCCCTGCCCTCTCCCTTCGCGGGCACCTTTGAAGCAGCACCGCGGCCTCGTTGCCTTTCAGGTCTTGGCCGCCTTGCGAAGCAGCCAGAAACCGACCGCCTGATAAAGAAAGTTGGGCAACCAAACTAAAATGTCAGGACGAAACGAAGGCTCTTTGACCCACGAAACCATGACCGTAAGCACGTAAAACGTCAGCGCGAGCAAGAGCGCAATCGCCATATTGACGAAGGTCTCCGAGCGGCTGCTTTTGATGCCGAGCGGTATCGCGAGCATGCTCATCGAAAGGATGCCCAAAGCGCTGGCCAGATTGTTTTGGATCTGGAGTTGCACGGCGATCCGGTTGGCGTAGCGCTCGCGCTCAGTGGCTTTGGGGCTGAGCAGCCAGCCGGTTCGGCGCAGCTCCATCAATTCGGACAAAGTGTGGTAGCGGAGTTTCTTTTTGTAATCGCCCTTTTCCTTAAGCAGCTCTTGAAGCCCGATGCTGACAGGTAAAACCGCCGCCTTGCTCGACGGCACGACATCCGAGAAATCATCGGGATTGGCCTTATTGAAACTCTCCACCCGCGCATCGTGCGCACTGAACTGAAGCTCGCCATCCCCGCCCTCACCGATGTCAAAAACGAGCGTCGCGGAAGGGGCGTGGATGACACGGACGACCTTGCCCGTGCTGTTAAGCTCCCAGACGCGCACCTTGCTGAGATTGTCGCCCTCACGCGAGTCGGCATAGATGACATATTTGTTGAAACGGGTGAACTGGCCGGAAGCGATGAGCCGGGATGGATTGGTGCGCACTTTGCCGACGACGATGCGTTTGAAGGCGTCATTAGCACGCGGTGCCTGCTCAAAATTTATGTAGAGAGAAGCGACGACTCCGAGAAGGGCGACGAGGAAAACGGGTGAGATAATGCGCCACAGACTCAGGCCGGAGGTCTTCATGGCGAGGATTTCATTTTGGGCGGACATGCGCCCGAGCACGATCAACACCCCGGTAAGCAAGCCCATGGGCAACGCATAAGGAAGCACGCCCGGGATGGCGATGGCCAGCAACTGGAAAAACTCCAGCCAGTCTATTGCGCCCTTGGTCAGCATCGGGAGCGCATCGCGAAGCAGGGTGCCCGTGACCATGACAAACACAAACAACCCTACCGCCAAAAAGACGGCCAGCACGACCTGACCAAACATGTAGCGTTGGAACTTGTTCATCAAAGCGCGGCAATAAGAACGAATAAGCGGAATGCTAAAAGGCTGAAATTTTATCTTTTTCTTCCGGTGTTGTCTTCTTCCACACTTAAGGCAACTTGCGACGCATGATGCGATACCTCCTGTTTTTTCTTCTGGCGTCTCTGGTCGCCACTGGCTGCGCGACCACCACATCCTCTCCGGAATATGCGCTCATCTGCACGAGCAACGCCGTATTTGAGCAAGGAAAAAACGGCTACGATCCAGACCTCGGCGGCTACTGGCTCTTCGGCAGTGGGAAGTGCACGGTCAGGCTCGATCCGCTACATGCCGCCACACCAGCAGCCCTCGGGCGCATATCCAACGACCTCGTGTTGAGCATCCGCACGGGGGTTGGGCGCCAACTGCCGCGCATGGCCTTCTTGCGCATAGCCACCCCGAAACACACCATCGTCCGCCAGTCCAGTCAGGCGCTGTTTATCTCAGAAGTTGATAACCCAACACATGTCGAGGAGAGAAGGGATACAGATCTCGTCAATGTCACCAGCGACGGAAGTCGGATTAAAGTCGTGCTTACCGCGAAATTTCTCCGCCGATACGCTCCCTTCGGTGCTGCGATCTCTTGGTTTGAAGAAGAAGCGCTATCGCAACAGCCTGCGCAGTAAGTTCTTTTCATTGCATGATTTGAGATTCTAAATTCGAGATTGGCATTCATGTGTTGGCAGGCAGTTCAGTAAGTTTTTTTCATTACTCAGTTTAAAAAGATTGGCTTGATTTTTTCAGCGCCGCGTCTTTCGTTCGGCCCATTACACCATGAGCCAACCAATCATTACTGAAAAAGAACTTCTTGCCGCTTTGCATGCCCGTTACGCAGCAAAGCAATTTGCCCCGGATCGTCCGATTCCCGATGCCACTTGGGCGGCACTCGAAGAAACGCTCGTCCAAACACAATCCGCATTCGGACTCCAGCCGTGGAAGTTTCTCGTCATAGATTCCCCGGAACTGCGCCATCGCCTGCGTCCTTTTTCATGGGACCAGTCCGCTGTCACCGACGCCTCGAAATTTGTCGTTTTCCTTGCGCGCAAGCACACCAACGCCGCCGACGTCGGCCACTACCTCGACAGAATCGCCCAAGTGCGCAAGGTCACGCCTGAAAGTCTTGACGGCTTTCGGGAGCGCATTTTGGAGACACTCGGAGCAAGCGCCGCGAGTCAGAAAATCGGAGATTGGGCGGCACGCCAGCTCTACATCGGCTTGGGCCAGTTCACCACGGCGGCAGCATTGCTCGGCGTGGACACCTGCCCTATCGAAGGCATTGAGCCGGAAAAATACGATGCCATCCTCGAACTTGAGGGCACTCCCTTTACCACGGTGTTCACTGTGGCCGCAGGCTACGGCCTGCCGACGGACAAATACGCATCGTTGCCCAAAGTGCGTTTCCCGCTTTCGGAAGTGCTGGAGCACCGGTAAGTGCGCCCGCCCTGCCCCGTTCTTCACTTGGCACGCAAGTGTGTCCGCGGGTGATGCTTCGTGTGCTCTTTTAACAACTGGTGGCGATCCAGCGCCGTGTAAATCTGCGTCGTGGAGATGTCTGCATGGCCCAGCATTTCCTGGATCGCACGCAGATCCGCACCGTTGGCGAGCAGATGTGTGGCAAACGAATGGCGCAGCAAGTGCGGCCCGACCGAGCGCGTTATCCCCGCATGTTTGGCAAGCTCCTGCAAGCGCACCCAAAATGTTTTTCTGGAAATCGCCCGCCCCCATTCGCTCAAAAACAATTCAGAGCCGGTTTTCTTTTTCACGAACTGCGGACGCCCGACGGTCAGGTAATCGCGCAATGCCAGAATCGCCTTCGACCCGACGGGCACGATGCGCTCTTTGCCGCCTTTGCCCAGCACGCGCAAAAAGCCCTCCTCCATGTCCACCGATTGCAATGTCAATCCGCACAACTCGGATACGCGCAGCCCGCTGCCATACATCAACTCCACCATCGCCCGGTCACGTGAGCCGTGCGGGGTGCCCCGCACCTCTGCCAGCAACGCATCCACCTCGCCCAGCGTGAGCGAGTCCGGCAGCTTGAGCCGCGTGCGCGGCCTGCCCGCAAGCGCCGTAAAATCATCGCGCCGCACCCCCTGCGCCACCATGTGCTTGGCAAACGTGCGCAGCGCACTCAGCTTGCGGGCTACCGAGCGAGCATCCATCGCGACGAGAGCCGGTCCAAGCAACCACCCCGACACGTCCTCCTCTGTCACCTCAAGCCAGTTGGTCCGCTGGTGCCCGGCGGCAAACGCTGCAAACTGCACGAGGTCGTTTTCGTAAGCCAGCGCGGTGTTTGACGAAAGCCCCCGTTCGGCGAGCAACACTGCGATAAATTCGTCAATCCCGTCTTGCATAGCGATAGGCAGCGTGGATGGCGTCACATTGGCGGAACGAGTCATGCCCGAAAAGCATGGCACTCCACCCGGGAACGGAAACACAGAACAGGGCTTAGCAAATAGTTATTAGTTAATGATTATCATCTTACCTGAAACTTTAATTTGAATAAAGTGCGACCACCCCGGACGGCACTCTCCACCCTTGTCAGAGAACCAATAAGCAATTCCTTTTGGAATACAGCGCCTCTTCCCGTATTTTTTTAAAACTCCTGTTAAACAATTCGCATTCGGCCCGGCGCTCCCTATGTAAGCAATTATGGAAGACACACCGGAATCCTCAGACTGGAAAAACTGGTTCGCTCAAAACGGAGCACGGTTCCTCTTGTGCGCCCGCCAATGGACACGCTCGCAGGCCGATGCCGAAGATGTCCTTCAAGACGCCTTCATCCGTTTTTGGCGCCACCAACGGCATCTGCCGGGCGACCCCGCCGCACTCCTCATCACCTCCATCCGCCGGGCGTCATTTGACCGCGCACGCCGCGAATCCCGGCGCACCAATCGCGAACAAGCCGCCCTCGTGCTCGACGGCGAACCGATCTCCTGGTTCGAACATACCGACAACGAGCAGGACCGGCAACTTCAGGAAGCACTCGAACGCCTCCCCGACGCACAGCGCCAAGTCGTCGCCCTCAAAATATGGGGCGAACTTACCTTTGAGGAAATCGGGCACCAGCTCGACTGCTCCCCAAACACCGCCGCATCGCGTTACCGCTATGCACTCATCCGCCTCCGCGAAACTTTAACCACTACAGCCGCATACCATGGATAACGATCTCGCCGATATGGAAAACGCACTGCGCCGCCTAAAACCGCGCCCACCCAGCGAATTTTGCCAAGCCCGGATCGCAGCCGCTCTGGACGTCCCCGCCGCCACCGCACGCGGAAGCCGCATTCTCGTATGGAGTGCCGGATTTGCCGCCGCCTGTGCAGCCATCGTCGCCCTCAACTCGACACCGTTCAGACCCGCCGCCGATACCGCGCCGCTCCCCGGCATACACGATGCCATCACCGCTGCTCCCGTCTCCCCGGTCGCCACCGCCGACCCGCAGACGCAGGCGCCGGAGACCACCCATCCCGACACAGCCGAGCAGCGCGCCCTCAGCAGCATCGAGCCGCTCGAATTGAGGCAGACTCCCGACGGACGCTTTTTCCAGCCCTACCGCGTCCGCTATTTGAACACCGTGAAAATGCCCGCCGCCGGCAGCACCGGGCAGCCTCGCGTGAAAAGCATTCCCGCCGAGGAAGTCCACTTCGTCAGCCTCGACTTGATTTGATGAACACCGTGCGCCACACCATTGCCCTATGCGGAATCGTGTCCGCCGGATTGCTCGCGCCCGTTCCCGCCACCGTCGCCGCAGAGAATGCGCCGCCCCCGGTTCCACAGCCAGAAGCTGAAACAAAGCCAAAGCTCATAAGCACTCTTCAGGAAGTCGCCTTTCTAGGCATCGAAACCGTGCAAACCGATGCCGCGACACGCCAGCGCCTCAAGCTCGATGAAGGCACCGGATTGCGCGTGCGCCTCATCGCCACACATTCGCCCGCCAACCAAAAATTACAATCGGGCGATGTACTCATCCGCCTCGATGAACAAATCCTCTGTAACCACGACCAACTCCGCGCACTCATCCGCGCCCAAAAACCCGGCAACACCGTCACCCTGAAACTTTACCGCGACGGCGTCATCCAGGAATTGAAAATCCAGCTCGCCAGCGTCGCCATAGGCACCGGAGGCGGCTACATCATCCCGTCGCCGGACTCCATGCGCCTCTTGCCCGAAGTGCGCGTCCGCATAGACGGCCAGGACATCCCCCTGCGCGACCTCTTCAACGAACAAATCGGCGAGCGCATCGCACGCCTTCGCGGCGGCGTCATCACCATTGACCCCGAAGCCTTCAAAGACATCCCCGATGAAGCCCGCGCCAAGCTCCGGGAAATGCAGAAAAATATTCAAGAACAGTTCGAGGGCATCCAACGTTACTTTGACGACTTACAGGACGGAGTCGGCGACAAGTTGCTTCTGGAAAAACGCTGGAACGACCTCAAGGGAAGCATCAACGGCATCACACCGGACTTGTGGAGACACGACGACGGCAAGTCCTCAAAAATCGAGATTTCGGCACCCGGAAAGAGCCTCACCATCTCGGAAAATGAGACTCTGACCTTCACTCGCAAAAAGAATGATGGCGCAGTCACACTGTGGATGAACGACCGCGATGGCACCGCTTGCTTAACAACGCGCGACGGGTGCCGCTGCATACGCATCCAAAACACCGCCGGCACAGTGATTTTTGACGGCCCGGTAGATACCCCTGAGCAACGGGCGGCAATGCCCGAAGCAGCGGTAAAAAAGCTGGAATTTCTTGAACAACTTTCCGGAACCGTTGTCCCAGTTAAGAAAGACACCGTGGCAAAAGATAACAAAAAAGGCGAAAGCCAATGAGACAATTTTCCCCGGAAGACTTTGGGTCGGATGCTAGCCTTAGGGGTAAGGAGGAGTAGCCGATCCAATATATACAGCAAAATAAGGGGCGGGCGAGATGGGTTTCTCGCCCGCCTTTCTTTTAATCTCTGATGGCAGATACCGCCGCCCTGCGTTTCCCGCTGGCAAAGTCCGCCGCTTTTCCCACAAAGCCCCACCGCAATGCTAGAAATTGACGGCGTCCATCTCCAATACGGTCACCAACTCCTCTTCGATGACATCTCTCTTGTCGTCGGTCCCCATGACCGTGCCGGCCTCGTCGGTCTCAACGGCACCGGCAAATCCACCTTTCTCAAAATGATCGCCGGCCTCATTGAGCCGGACACCGGACGCTTCACCAAGGCCAAAGGCATGACCCACGGCTACCTCCCGCAAGACGGCATCGAGTGCCACGGACGCACCCTTTTCACCGAAGTCGAACACGCCCTCGACGACATCATCGCCCTGCGCCGCTCCATCGAAGAAGTCTCCGCCCAACTCCAAACCCTCTCCCACGAGAGCGCCCAATACCGCGATGCGCTCATGATGCTCGGCGACTGGGAACGCCAGCTCGAAGACGCCGAAGCACACAAAGTGAAATCGCGCGTCGAGCGCGTCCTCCTCGGTCTGGGCTTTCAGATGAGCGACATGACGCGCGATACCGGCGAGTTTTCCGGCGGCTGGCAAATGCGTATCGCCCTCGCCAAACTCCTCCTGCGCGAGCCCTCGCTCCTCCTCCTGGACGAGCCGACCAATCACCTCGACATCGAGTCCCAACGCTGGCTCGAAGACTGGCTCCGCCGTTACCGCGGTGCCCTCATCGTCGTCTCCCACGACCGCGCCTTCCTCGACACCATCTGCGACCGCACGCTCGCCATCCACCGCAGCCGCATCGAAGACTACGCGGGCAACTACACCTACTTTGAAAAAACCTCCGCCATGCTCCGCGAACAGCGCCGCATAGCCGCAGAGAAACAACGCCGCGAAATCGAAAAGACGCAGGAGTTCATAGACCGCTTCCGCGCCAAGGCCACCAAAGCCGCCCAAGTGCAAAGCCGCATCAAAGCACTGGAAAAAGTGGATATCATCGAAGCCGAAGAAGAAGACTACACCGCCATCGCCTTCCGCTTCCCGCCCCCGCCGGCGAGCGGCCAAACCGTGCTCAAGCTCGACGGCGTCAGCAAATTTTACGGCTCACTGCGCGTCTTTGAGAAAGTGGACTTCCAACTCGAACGCGGCGAACGCATCGCCATCGTCGGCCCCAACGGAGCGGGCAAATCCACCCTCGTGCGCATCCTCGCCGGAGCCGAGCCACCCACCGCCGGCACGCGCACCGAAGGTCTCCGCGTCGCCGTCGCCCACTTCGCCCAACATCAGGCAGACGAACTCGACCCCGAGCTGGACGTCTTCGAGACCGTCAACGCCGTCGCCACCGGCGAAGGCAAAACCCGCCTGCGCTCGCTCCTCGGCGCATTCCTCTTTCGCGGCGACGACGTCTTCAAACGCGTCTCCGTGCTCTCTGGCGGCGAGCGCAACCGCCTCGCCCTCGCCCGCCTTCTCCTGCGCCCCTTCAACTGCCTCATCCTCGACGAGCCGACCAACCACCTCGACATGCGCTCCAAGGCCGTCCTCTCCGAAGCCATCAAGCACTACGAAGGCACCTTCATCATCGTCTCGCACGACCGCGCCTTCCTCGACCCGCTGGTGACAAAAGTGCTCGAAGTGCGCGACGGGAGAATCCGCGTCTTCCCCGGCAACGTCAGCTACTACCTCGACGCCACCGAATCGGAACGCCAGGCGCGGACCACCGCCGCCACCGATACCACGGGCAAAAAACCGGACGCGGAAGACCCTCGTGAACGCCGCCGCCGCATCGCGGAGCGCAACCAAAGGCTCGCCCCGTTGAGGAAAAAAGCGACCGCACTAGAAGAACAGATTGCGCGTTTGGAGGCGGAAGTCGCCGCGTGGGAAGAGCAAATGGCGGATCCGGCATTTTTCAAAAAAGGCAACAACACCAAGGCCGCGATGGAGAGTTACAACGCCGCCAAAACCGCCATTGAAGCCGCCTACGAAGAATGGAGCCGCCTCGATGAAGTGATGAAAAAGGATGCCGAACCGCCGGAATGAACAGAGCCGTTAATTTATTGTTGTTACTCGTTATCGGCTATTAGGTTTCGTTGACTTTGGTTCACGACTTCAAGATTTCTGCTCCCGTGTGGGTTTTTCCGGGGATTTCGCGGAAAATCAAATATTACCGTCAAGTTGTTCTGGAACATTGCTCATTTACTTGTTTCATACCTCCTTTGCTTTTTTCCATGCCAGTGGCCATCCTCATTGAATTCGAAACGCTCACCGCGCTCTTCCTCGCCGTGGGAATAACGACTGTGTTCGGCCTCTGGTTTTTCTACGAACGGCGGGAAGCCATTTTGAGCGACAGCCGGCGCATTCGCACCACTTTCCTTTGCATCAAATGCGAGTTGATCTACACCCGCCCACGCCAACGCGAAACAGCCCCCTGCCCGCGTTGCAGCTTCATTAACAGCCGGCTCAAATTCTAGCTCAGGGGCAGCCCGGGCCTTCTTCAGAAAATTTTCACGCGTCAAAAAAACCTGCTCACTCTCCACTTTCAATATGTCCATTATCGCAGTTCTCGACTTCGGATCCCAGTACACACAAGTCATCGCCCGCCGCGTCCGCGAGTGCAATGTCCATTCCCGCATATTCCCGTTTGACACACCGGCATCTGCCCTGAAAGCCGAAGGCGTCGTCGGCATCATCCTTTCCGGCGGCCCCGCCAGCGTCAAAGCGCCCGGCTCGCCCCGCCCCGATCCCGCCGTGTTCGACCTGGGAGTGCCCGTGCTGGGCATTTGCTATGGCTTGCAACTGCTCGCGGAAATGAACGGCGGCAAGGTCGCCAACAGCAAACAACGCGAATACGGCAACGGCAAGCTGACCATCAAACCCGGCTCAAAATTGTTCGCCGGCATCAAGGGGCCGCTCACCGTTTGGAATTCTCACGGCGACAAACTGACCAAGCCCCCCGCAGGAGCCAAAGCGATCGCCAGCACAGAAAACTCCGCTTACGCCGCCATTGAGGATACCGGGCACCAGCGCTACGGCTTGCAGTTTCACCCCGAAGTCAACCACACGCAGCACGGCATCAAAATCCTCAAAAACTTCCTCTATAAAATCTGCCGCGCCAAGGCCGATTGGAAGATGTCCAACTTTGTCAACGAAGCCATCGCCACCGTGCGTGCCCAAGTGGGCAAGAGCAACGTCATCCTCGCCCTCAGTGGCGGAGTGGACTCCTCCGTCGTCGCCGCGCTCCTGCACAAGGCAATCGGCTCCCAACTCACCTGCGTTTTCGTAGATCACGGCCTGCTCCGGCTCAACGAGCGTGCCCAAGTTGAGAAAATGTTCCGCGACCACTTCAAGGTGAACCTTATTGTCGTGGACGCTGCCGAGCGCTTTCTCAACGCGCTCAAAGGCGTGGAAGACCCCGAAAAAAAACGCAAAATCATCGGGCACGAATTTATTAAAGTTTTCGAAGACGAGTTTTCAAAAATCGCGCGCAAAAGCCATGCAGAGTTTCTCGCGCAAGGGACGATTTACCCGGACGTCATCGAGTCTGCCGCCATCGCCGGCAACCCCTCGGCCACCATCAAAAGCCACCACAACGTGGGCGGCTTGCCCAAGACGATGAAGCTCAAACTCGTCGAGCCTATCCGCGAACTGTTCAAAGACGAAGTGCGCGCCCTCGGCCTCGAGGTAGGCTTGCCACACGACATGCTCTGGCGGCACCCCTTCCCCGGCCCTGGCTTGGGCGTGCGCGTCCTCGGCGAGGTAAAAAAAGAGTTTTGCGACATCCTGCGCGAAGCCGACGCCATCTTCATAGACGAGCTGCACAAAGCAAAATGGTATTACAAGACGTGGCAGGCCTTTGCCGTCTTCATTCCCGTAAAAACGGTAGGCGTGATGGGAGATGAGCGCACCTATGATTACCTCATCAGCCTGCGTGCCATCACCAGCACCGACGCCATGACTGCCGACTGGGCACGCCTGCCCTATGAACTCCTGCAACGTGCCTCGACGCGCATCATCAACGAAGTCAAGGGTGTCAACCGCGTCGTCTATGATATTTCATCCAAGCCTCCGGCGACGATAGAGTGGGAGTGAGA